>JBEKVL010000580.1:0-4688 GCA_049514055.1 Tepidisphaeraceae bacterium
GCCACAGGGCAAACACGCTGGGTTGCCGAGTTCCCGGAAGAGAAGGGCGATTACAATAGCCGTGGAGCGGGCCGTTCTTCCGGAGCGGACCACAAGAACGGACCGATGGGCCAGACGCCCTGCTACGCCAATGGTAAGCTCTTCGGAATCCACATGTCCGGATATCTGCGGGCCATGGATGCGAAGACCGGCAAGTTGCTCTGGAAGCAGAAGGTCGCCGGCACCACGCCCACGCAACGGGGGCAGAACTGTTGCGTGATGTTTATCGGCGGGGTGGTGATGACGGGCAACCACGCCGGAACGTTCTACGCCTGCGATCCCGAAACGGGCGCGGTGCTGTGGAAGGGGACCTGCGACCCCGATATTGATCCGCAACGATGGGCTCACGATGGCAAAGAGTATGGCTTTGTGAAGAATGGGAACACCTATTCCTGTTTTGAGCCAAAGACCGGCAAGGAGCTATGGAAGTTAAGCCCACCAGCAGGTGGCACGTTGCTGGGGTTTAACTCCTGGATTGTGGGAAACACCGTCGCAGTGCTGCAAGGTAGAGATGCCAAGAGCGCACCCATGAAGGGCGGGCAGGATTTCGTGTCGATTGCCCTGTACAAGTTGACGCCGGAGAAGGCGGAGAAGATCTGGGAAGTGCCCTGCCCCGGACCGATCGAAGGGAGATGGGGCGGGGGCCTCGTGCCGCTGGAGAAGTATGTGGCAGTATTCAGCTATCGACTGGGTGAGATCCATAAAGGTTGGTTGCTGGATCGGGCCACGGGCAAGCAAGTGGCGGTGGCGGTGGACGTTTCCGGACCGAGCAACCACGGTCACATCGAGGTGGCGGATGGCCGCTTGTTCATTCGTCCCGACGGCGTTCACGGCGTGATCGATCTCTCCATGTTGGGCACGACGCCGGAGACGTTCAAGGTGCTGGGTAAAGGCAATTGGGGGCCGAAGATTCCGCACACGTCCTCGTACGCCAGCAAAGCGCAGACGATGCCGATCGTGGATGGTCGGATGTATATCCGCGGCGCCGACGGGATCTACTGCTATGACCTGAGGAAAGCTGCACCGTAAGGATCGACGGAGAAACCAGTTGGGGACGGTCCCCATGTTCGCGCGACGGAAACGGGACTATTCTCTTGCAAAACGCCGACTGGCTGCCGCCCAATCTGGAAGGGCGGCACCGCCGGCCGGTAAGGAGTGACTGCTGATGACAAGAAACCCCGAGACCGGCAGGCGGCGGGCCGTCCTGCTCCGTGCCGTCCGCACGGGGGCCTGCCTGATGGCCGTTTGTCTGTCGTCGGGTTGCGGAACCAGGCTCTCGACCGGCACGCCCCAGCACGGGGACTTCACGGTCTACACGAACTGGCCGTTTGACAGAGAAGAAGCCCTGCGCCGACAGCGAGAGACGGCGCAGGCGTTGGAGCTGCCGATTGAGAAAGACGTGGACCTGGGTGGCGGCGTGATGTTGCGATTGGTCCTCATACCGGCCGGACGATTCATCATGGGCAGCCCGTTCAGCGAACCGTACCGCGATGCCGCGGGGGCCAGCGGTGAAACCCGGCATGAGGTTACCATCAGCCGTCCGTACTACCTCGGCAAATACGAATTGACCCAGGAGCAGTGGCAGGCCGTGATGGGCGACACCCCGAGCACGTGCAAGGGGGCCGGATACCCGGTAGAAACGGTTGGCTGGGTCGACGCTGCCGCCTTTTGCGAGAAGGCCGCCCGCGCGTTGCGCCTGCCGATCCGCTTGCCGACGGAGGCCGAATGGGAGTATGCCTGCCGGGCCGGAACGACGAACGCCTTCGGGGAATCCGGCGAGGTCGAGGCCCTGGATGCCGCCGGCTGGTACGACGCTAACAGTGGCGCGCGGTTGCACCACGTGGGCGAAAAAACGCCCAATCCTTGGGGACTCTATGACATGCGCGGGAATGTCTGGGAGTGGTGCCAGGACTGGTTTGCGCCGTTCTTACCCGAGCCCGTCACCGACCCGCATGGTCCCTCGCAAGGCCAAGACTACGTCCTGCGCGGCGGCTGTTGGCGAAATCCTCCTGGTTATTGCCGCTCGGCCGCTCGGGACTTCGACCAGCCGGAGGATCGCAGCGGTTTCGTCGGCCTCCGGGTGGCGGTGGAGGCGATAAGTCTGGACCACTAAGGCCGCGGCTGCGACGAAGGCGGAGTGAATGAGCAGATCTTGGGACAGTTGTGAGGACGGGGAGAAAGCTGGCAACCCTCCGGTTGGTGCGGCGTTCGCACCTGGAACCGAAAGAGCCAGTGGCGGGCGTGAAAATCCCGGCGAAACGGGAAGAACCACCGAGATGACGAAAAGGAGCCTCTCATGATTTCAGCAGTCAGCAAGTTAGCAGAACGTTTGGCAGTGTGCGGATGGTGCGCGGTGCGCGGCGTCCGGTTCTGGACCGGGTCGTTGGCCGCGGCCGTGCTGGTCCTTTCGACGGCACTGGCCGCGCCGCCGAAAGCGACCGAACCGGCGACACCCTCGCCGCCGCCGGAGCCGTCGCCCATGAAGTTCGTCAAGCACCAGATCGGCAACTTCCGCAGCGAGGCCTTCGGCGTGGGCGACTTCAACAACGACGGCAAGTTGGACATCGTCGCCGGTCCCTATCTCTACCTCGCCCCGGAGTTCAAGCCGATCCCGTACCGCGAAGTGAAGGGGGCGGTAGGCGAAAATGGCAAAGGCTACATGCACGACTTCGCCAACCTGCCTCTGGACTGCGACGGCGACGGCTGGCTGGACGTGGTGTATGTCGATTGGTTCGCGCAGGAGTGCGCCTGGTTCCGCAATCCCGGCAAGACCGGCGGCCTGTGGACGAAACACGTCATCGACAACAAGTGCGGCAACCTCGAGAGCGCCGACCTGTGGGACATCACCGGCGAGGGCAAGGCCGTCCATATCCTGCCTGCCGCGCAGCAGACGTTCTGGTACGAGCTGGTCAAGGGTCCCGACGGCGCCCGCAAGTTCGTCAAGCACATGGTCTCGGAAAAGAGGATGACCTGGGGATGCGGCGTGGGCGACGTCAACGGCGACGGCCGGCCGGACATCCTCCGTCCGAATGCCTGGTTCGAAGCGCCTGCCGATCCCCGCAACGGCGTCTGGAAAGAACATCCCCTGCCCATCGGGGAATCGGCGCAGATGTGGACCTATGACGTCAACGGCGACGGGCTGAACGACATCATTTGCAGCAGCGCCCACGGTTACGGGGTCTTCTGGTACGAACAGGTCCGCCAGGACGGCCAGATCAAGTGGAAGCAGCACGTGATCGACAAGTCGTGGAGCCAGGCGCATAGCCTCACCCTGGCCGACATCGACGGCTGCGGCGTGCCGGAGTTGGTCACGGGCAAGCGTTTCATGGCCCACAACGGCAGCGACCCCGACGAGTACGGCAAGCTGGGCCTTTACTACTACAAGCTGATCCGCAAGCCGGACAAGACGGTCGAGTGGAAGAAGTACGCAATTTCCTACGACGAGGGGATCGGCGCCGGGATGAGCATCTGGGTGGGCGACCTCCGCGGCAGCGGAAAGAAGCAACTGGACGTCGTCACGACAGGCAAGTTCGGCGGCCCGGTGTGGTTCGAGAACAAAGGGTTCGAGAACAAAGGGAAATAGGGGCTTGTAGCACGTGGTACGCCCGAAAGGGACAGCCCCCCGTGAACGGTTGCGGCGGAGACAATGCCACCCGCGCACGTTGCGTTGAGGCTGGAAGCGATTCGTTTGCCGAGACATCCCTTCAGAAGGATTGACGACATGAAGAGATCGGTCCTGACGGACATGGTTCTGCTCATGGGGTGTTGTTCGTCCATGTCGCCGGCGTTGCACGGTGCGGAGGTGGAGTTGATCGACGCCCAGACGCCTTGGCGGGCGCATTTGACGCTCGGCGCGCAGCTCCGGCGCGACAAGGAGGGGCTGGTCCTGAGTCAACGTCAGCTCGGCAGATTCAGGCACGAGTCGGCACCCGACGGCCGGAGCATTTGTGTCACCCGATTGGGGAAAGATTCCAGGAAGGAGACGATCAAACTGGACGAGTGCAACGGCCTCTTCTCACCGTTGCCGGCGGCGGATTGGGTCAAAACGGACTTCGACGATAGCGCCTGGGCACGCTATAACGTCGATGATCTGGGCGACTATCTCGGCGGATATGGGGTGCCTAAGGCCAGCGAATATGGCCAGGAACCGGCCGTATTATGCCTGCGGACGTGTTTTGGCATCACCGACCCGGTTAAGACGACCGACCTGAAGGTGACGGTCGCCTATATTGGCGGCGCCGTGGTGTAAGTCAATGGTCAGGAAGTGGGCCGTGGGCATCTACCCGCGAAGGACACCCATCCGGTGACACCGGCGGAAGACTATCCCATCGAGGCCTACACGACCGACGACGGAACCACGCCGCTGCCGTGCTTGAATCCATGGGCGACCCCGGAAGCGAAGTGGCTGGAGCGGTATCAGAAGCGGGTCCGCACGTTCACGGTCGCGGTTCCCTCGCGGATCCTTGTCAAGGGCCGCAACGTGCTGGCCGTTGAGCTGCACCGGTCGGCGATCGCGGGTCCCGTTGGACCGGGTTGGAAAACGTGGTGTCACGTGGGGTTCCGCCAAGTGAAGCTGTCCAGCGCCAGCGGGGCGGCCACGATTCCGTATACGGAGGCCATCCAGGGCACGCACCTGTGGAGCGCCAACA
>JBEKVL010000581.1:0-4688 GCA_049514055.1 Tepidisphaeraceae bacterium
CGCGAGGCCATGACTCTCCCTGAACAGCCCGGGCGGCTGGCCATCATCGGCGCCGGCGCCATTGGCTGCGAGTTCGCGGATTTTTACGAGGCCATCGGCACCGAGGTGTCGATCGTCGAGATGATGCCGCGTCTGTTGCCAAACGAGGACGACGATGTTTCCGCGCTACTCGAGCGGGCTTTCATCAAGCGCGGCATCAAGCTTTTTCTGAAGACGCGCACCGAGAAGATCGAGAAGGCCGACGACGGCGTGCGGCTTTCTCTCAGTGGCGATGCGCTGACCACCATCGACGCCGACGCGGTGCTTGTCGCCGTCGGTGTTACCGGCAACACCGAGAACGTGGCCGCGTCGTCGGTGAAAGTCGAGATCGTCAAGAACCGCTTCAAGGTTGGCCCGGACTACCGGACCAGCGTTCCCCACATCTACGCCGCTGGCGACTGCATCACCTTCGACTGGCCGGCCGGCCACCCGCAGGAAGGCGTGCGCCATCCGGATCTGGCCCACGTCGCCCATCACGAGGCCGTCAGCATTGTCGAGCATCTGGCCGGGCACGGGTCGCAGCCGATCGATTATGCTCACACTCCCGGTTGCACCTACACCCATCCGCAGGTGGCGTCGTTCGGCCCATCCGAGAAGAAGTTGCGCGAGCAGGGGAGGCAGATCCGTGTCGGCAAGTTCCCCTTCTCCGCCTCCGGCCGGGCTTTGGCCGCCGGCGAGACGGACGGCTTCGTGAAGCTGATCTTCGACGCCAGATACGGCGAGTTGCTCGGCGTCCACATGATCGGCGAGAACGTCACCGAGTTGCTGTCCGAACTCGTCCTGGCGCGCAATCTCGAAGCCACCGAGGCAGAAATCCTGGGTGCCATTCACCCGCATCCGACGATGTCCGAGGCCATCATGGAAGCCGCCGGCGTCTCGATGCAGAGGGCGATCCATCTGTAGCGGGGCCGGCGTTCCCGCCGGCCCTGTGAAAGTGTGGACATTCTGGAGATGCCGGCCAGCGAGGGCGCCGGCCCCGCTACGGCGCCTCGCCGTTGTCTCTCTTCCGCGCGAGGCGCTTGATGAACCGCTCGACAAGCGCGCGCGAATCCTCCGCGGGTGGGTCGTCGGGGTCCTCCTGGGCATATTCGAGCGCCAGGATCAGCGGCACCCACTTCAATTTATCATCCTCGCCCGGTTCGAGTCGCCCGATGGCCGGCCAGACCGGTCCCGCCGGGATGTCCACCGTCTCCACGGTGTCTGCCGAAGGGTTCTCGCAATTGTCGGCCGGCGTCGTGACCATGTACTCCCGGCAGGCCAGCGGGCGGTCGGCGTAGATCGTACACGATTCGTCTTCCAGAAATGGGCAGTCGATGCGCCGCCCGAGATAGCGCAGCCCGACCTCGCGCCCGTGGCCCCTCTCCCAGAAGCCGCGCATACGCAGCTCCTCGGCAATACCGGCCGCCTCGAGCTCGCGTATGGCCGCCACAAACCGGCGGCGGATCGTCTCGCGTCGCTCGGCCGGCATGGTCGCGACCAGGCGCATCAGGGCGCGCGCCTCAGCCGGCGCGATCGGCACGGGCTGCCGGCAGCAGTGGCCGCATCCCTTGCGGCAGGAGATGCTCTTCCCCTGTTCCGTGACCGCCTTGATCCCCGCGGCGATGAGCGTCTCGCCGGCCTGCCGGAGCGCCGGCAGGATCTGTCCGATGGTGACCTCGCCGGGAAGCACGGACATATCGATCGCCACCGGCCGGCCCTTGATCGTTAGTTGCACATGAACATCCAGCATTATCGCATTGCGCCAGAGCAGAGGGGCGATGTCAAGCGGCGCCCGGGGTTGTCGTTGCCGGCGAGTGGGAGCGTCAGCCTGGGCCAGTGCTCTCGATCAGACCGTGTAGCACCCTTCAAGCGTCACTGCGCCTCCCAGGCCACCGTTGGTTCCGATGCCGCCGTTGACGGAAGCGCCGCCTGTTCCCACGCTGCCGCCGATACCGGCGACGCCGGCGGCGATCTGGCCGCTCAACTGGCCGGACCAGTCTTTCGTCAGGTACCCGCTCCAGATCGCGCCGCTGGGCGACTCTTCGGATGGCATATGGCTGTCGTTCCTGGACCATAGTCGATCGACGACACTGTCCTTATGGCACCCCTGCCGAACCATCGCGACAAGTTCTCGGGCGATCATCGTCGATTGGTGGGTGGGTTGCTGTTGGCGCTCGTCGCCGGGTGCAGCGCCCAGTCGCGGTATGGGGTGCTGAGCATGTTCTTCGAAGGTGTCATCCGCAATCGCTGCTCTCGTTGAACACGAACGAGCATCGGAACGGCAAGTCGGGCTGTTTGATTTGCCACATTGGACACGGAGGCGCGGATCGCCGGATGATCCGGCGTGAACCCGTGACTCTGAAGAACGACGCGGCCGCGCCCGGTGCCGGGCATGGTGAGACGGGAGGAACGCCATGAGCCGCTGGCGGCGACGGATAGGCATTCTGCTGGCTATGGCGGCCGCCGCGGTGATGATGCCGCAGGGGCGGAGGAGGCAGCGCCGCCGCTCGGCGAGCAGGGTGATTCGCTTCACATTGATCGGCCGGAAGTGGTTGTCGAATTGATCGGCCGGTTCAACGCGAGCAACATCAAGTCCGTGGCGGGAACAGCAGTGAGGAGCCGCGATACGGGTCTGCAGCAGTCGCTGGAGTTGAACACGCAGGGATACGCGGTGAAGCCGGGATTCCTGGAGTTCAATCTGGCCGGCACATTCGGGTTGGAGGAGCAGTGGGAGAAGCGGGAGGGCGTTCGCGAGAATAGCGTGGACTCACGCTACGAGTACCACTTCGACGCGACCTTTCTGCGTGGCAGCCAGGTGCCGCTGAAACTGACGGGCGACCGCACCATTGAGTACACCAGCGTGCCGTTTTCGGAGACCTACCGGGCCACAACGAACATTTACGAGGCGCTTTGGGACATCAAGTCGGATCGGTTCCCGACGACGTTTCGCCTGTTGCACAACGACATCGCTCAGGACTCGCTCACCGGGCGGGACAACTTCGCTTACGAGCAGAACAGCGCCGAGTGGCCTACCGACGCCATTTTCGGCCTGAGCAACCGGCTCTCCTCGGACTAGAACATCAGCAGCGTCGACGAGACGAATGCGTTCGGGCATGAGTCATCGTTCAACGCCAACACCGCCAGCCTGGTTCACGAATACCTCTTCGGACCCAAACGGCAGAATAGCCTCACTTCGACCATCAGTTATACGGATCAGGACGGCGATTTCGCGCAGGAGCGTTTCCGCCTCGATCAGAACCTGCTGCCGCGTCACACCGATCGTTTGCAGACTTTCTATCAGTACCAGTTCGAGGACACGCGCTTTCCGCAGGTGGAAACGTCACTGAACCGGCTCACCGCGGGTTTCTGAGACAAGCTGTTCGAGAATCTCCAGGCCACCGGGACGATCGGCGGATGGCGATGGAGCAGGACGGCGCGGCGACGGATGAAGTCTTCGCGCGCCTTAATTGTGACTACACGCGGAAAGTGCCGCTGGGGGAACTGTCGGCCACACTTGGGTTCAATCTGGATCGGCAGGCGTACGATGCGCAGAACACCGAAGCACACGTTATCGACACGCGCACCTTCGATGCCAGCCAGCAGATCGTCATTCCGTATCTCGGGATCAAGGGCAACTCCATCGGCATACGCAACGCCTCGGGAACGCGGATCTATTTCCAGGGACCGGACTACCTCACGATCTACCAGCACAACCGGGTGGTCATCCAGCGTATTCCCGGCGGCAGCATCGCGCCCAACAACACGATCATGGTTGACTACGACGTCACCCCGAAGCCCGCGAACGACGTCGCGACCGACAGCATCAACATGGGCCTGCGCTACGATTTCAAGGAGAGCATTCTCAAGGGCCTGGGATTCTACACCCGCTATCTCGCGCAGGATCAGGACATCAGCAGCGACCAGCCCGGGGCATTCATCCCGGACAACGTCGACACGCCGGTGTACGGCGCTGAATACCGCATCTGGCGGCTGCGTTTCTCGGCCGAGCACGAAGACCACAACGGCGATCTGATGCCGTTCCGATCGGACCAGTACATCGCCCGGTATGAAGACCGGATTGCCCGCGACTGGCGTATCGCGGCCGACATCACGCAGGTGCATACGACGTACGTGGACGACAACAGCAACCCCGTTGCCACCACGATGTCGGGCAACATCGAATACCGGCCCACGCGGAACATCCGCGCCGGAGTCACGGGTGGATACCTGTACCTCAAGGACGAGATCAACGGCGGCGCGCGCGGGTTGGAAGAGCAGTTTGACATCAAATGGACTCATCGCGAGACGACGTTCAAGGGACAGATCCGCCACGCCAGTCTGGAGACGGACACCCAGGATTCTTCGTTTCTGTTCTTTCAGATCAGTGCCGAGCGGAGGTTTTAGGAAGCCAGAAAATCATGAGAGTTCTTACGGTCGCCATCTTCATCGCAATTACTGTCTGCGGCTGTTCTTCGCCGAAGCCGGCGTTCGATCCGGTCGATTCGCCGATCACCTGGCCGGCCCCACCCGCGCTGGCAAGGATTGCTTACGTCGGCCAGGTTTCCACCAATGATGATCTCAAGCCCGCGGGGATGTGTTTGCGAACATTGGTGAAGCCGTGTTCGGAAAGAAAGATGGGCACGGACTGCTCAGCCCGTTTGCCCTATGCA
>JBEKVL010000582.1:0-4688 GCA_049514055.1 Tepidisphaeraceae bacterium
GCCGAGGCTGGTGCGGGACATCTCGGGGAATTCGAAGACGCGGCGGCGGTAGACGCGGCCGAGATTCGTGAAGAAGAGCAGGTTGTCGTGGGTGTTGGCGACGAAGAGGTGCTCGACGAAGTCGCCTTCGCGCGATTCGGCGCCCTTGATGCCCCGGCCGCCGCGGCCCTGGGTGCGGTAGGTGTCCACCGGAAGACGCTTGACATAGCCGAGGTGGGAGACGGTGACGACGACGTCCTCGGGGGTGACGAGGTCCTCCATGTTGAGGTCGAGGGCATCGCCGGAGATTTCGGTGCGGCGGTCGTCGCCGAATTTCTCCTTCATCTCGAAGGTGTCTTCGCGGATGATGTCCATGACCAGGGCCTCATCGCGGAGGATGGCCTCGTAGCCTTCGATTTCCTCGGCCACGGAGCGGTATTCGGCGACGAGTTTCTCGATTTCCAGGCCTACGAGCTGGAGGAGTTGGAGGCGGCCGATGGCCTCGGCCTGGACTTGGGTGAGGATGACGGGTTTGTCGGCGCACTTGTCGAGAAGCGCCTGGGGGATCTGCTTTGTATAGGGGTGGTCGACGGCGATTCGGAAGGCGCGTTGCTTGAGTTTTTCGATGGCTTCTTCGCGGGTCTTGCTGGAACGGATGAGGCGGATGACTTCGTCGATGTCGCAGACGGCGAAGATGAGGCCTTCGAGGATGTGGCCGCGTTGCTGGGCTTTTTTGAGCAGGAACCTGGTGCGGCGGGTGATGACGACTTTGCGGTGGTCGATGAAGTGCTGGATCATCTCCTTGAGGCCCATGGTTCGCGGCTGGCGGTTGACCAGGGCGATGTTGATCATGGAGACGGTGATCTGGCAGGGGGTGTGCTTGTAGAGCTGGTTGATGACGATATCGGGATCTGCGTCGCGTTTGAGGTCGACGACGATGCGGACCTTGTGTTCGCGGCCGGAGTGGTCGTTGACATCGGAGACATCGGTGATGACGTCGTTCTTGACGCACTCGGCGATGGATTCGACGATGGCCTTGCGGATGACGCCGTAGGGGATTTCATCGATGACGATGACGGGCTTGCCGCCCTTGGTCTCCTCGACGCGGATCTTGGCGCGGAGGGTGACGCGGCCGCGGCCGGTCTTGTAGCCTTCGATGATGCCCTCGCGGCCGCAGATGACGCCGCCGGTGGGGAAGTCCGGGCCGGGGACGATGGCGAGGAGTTCGGCGAAGGAGAGTTCGGGGTTGTCGATGGTCTTGACGATGGCGTCGCAGATTTCGCGGAGGTTGTGTGGGAGGAGGTTGCAGGCCATGCCGACGGCGATGCCGGTCGAGCCGTTGACGAGGAGGTTGGGGAACTTGGCGGGGAGGACGGTCGGTTCGTCCATGCCGGGGCGTTCGTCGTAGTTGGGCTGGTAGTCGACGGTGTCGAGATTGAGGTCGGCCATCATCTCGACGGTTGGCTGGGCCATGCGTGCTTCGGTGTAACGCATGGCGGCCGGTGGGTCGCCGTCGGAGGAGCCGAAGTTGCCCTGGCCGTCGATGAGGGTGTAGCGCATCGTCCAGTCCTGGGCGAGGCGAACCATGGTGGGATAGATGACCATGTCGCCGTGGGGGTGGTAGTTACCGGACGTGTCGCCGGAGATCTTGGCGCACTTGATGTGTTTGCGGCCGGGGAGCAGGTTGAGGTCGTTCATGGCGACGAGGATGCGTCGCTGGGAGGGCTTGAGGCCGTCGCGGACGTCGGGCAAAGCCCGGTCCATGATGGTGCTCATGGCGTAGGTGAGGTAGGAATCCTGGAGTTCACGTTCGATCCGCAGATCCTCGATGCGTTCGGCGGGTGCGGGTGCGGGTGCGGGTTGGTCGACAGTTTCCGACATAGCGATCCTTGCCTTGCGTTCGCGTGGGGTTAGGTATCTGGCATCTGGCCACGACGAGGGGGAATCATAGTCGAAAATGGGTGGAAAAGCGATGAGGGGAAATGGGATGGAAGGGTGGATTTCATTGAACCGACCGACTCGAAATCCGGGGAAGCTGTAAACTGCTTGTGCCGCGACAGTTGTCATGCTGAGCGTACTGGCGAAGCATCTGGCTCTGGATTTCATGGCCAGATCCTTCGCGAGTACGCTCAGGATGACGGTTTGAGGTCACGGTGCAGCGTCCGGAGAAATGACCCCGTCCACACTAAACCGCGCGTGTGGTTCTTGCACTGATGGCAGCAGGTTGTTGTGGTGCCCGGTGTACCAGGAGACAGCATGAGCAGGATAACGAGTCTGGCGGTCAATGATGAGGGATTTGTGTTCGATCCGAACACCGGGAACAGTTTTCACGCGAGCCAGATTGCGCTGGTGATGCTGAAGGGGTTGCGGGAGGGCAAGAGCGAGGATGACATTGCACAGTTGCTGGCGGAGGAGTACGAAGTCAGCCTTGCCGATGCGAAGCACGACGTGGTGGATTTCAAGCAGCGGTTGAAAGCCCTCGAACTGGCGTGAGGTGTGAACATGGCCAGAGTTGTGGTTGGCGTGTCGGGGATCAACGCGGTGGACAATCCGGGGCCGGGCATCGGCGTGGCGCGGAGCCTTCGCGAAGATCCCGGGCTGGATGTGGAGATCGTCGGCCTGGCTTACGACGCGATGGAGCCGGGGATATACATGGACTGGATCGTGGACCGGTCGTATCTGATGCCGTATCCCAACGGCGGCGGCGAGGCGTACATCGATCGGCTGCTGTATATCAAGGAGCAGCGCGGGCTGGATTGCGTGATCCCCAATCTCGATGCGGAACTGCCGCTGTACATCAAGTCGGCCGAGGTTCTGGCGGGGCACGGGATCGCCACGTTCCTGCCGAGCATGGAGCAGTTCCGGCTGCGCGGCAAGGACAGGCTGGAGGATGTGGCCGTGGCGACGGGGCTGGAGCTGCCGCAGACGGAAGTCGTCACGGGGCTGGACACGCTGATCAAGGCGATCGAGAAGATCGGGCTGCCGGTGATGGTCAAGGGGGCGTTCTACAAGGCGCACCGGGCGCATACGCAGGCGGAGGCGATCGGGTATTACCACCAGTTGGTGGCCGAGTGGGGGTATCCGATTATCGTGCAGCAGGTTGTGTCGGGTGACGAACTTAATGTAGTCGGATTGGGCGATGGCGAGGGCAACTCGCTGGGGCTGGTGGGGGTCAAGAAGCTGTGGATCACGGCGCAGGGAAAGATCTGGACGGGCGTGACCATGCGGAACGAGCCGATGCTCCGGGCGGCCGGGCAGTTCGTGCGGAGCTTCCGCTGGCGCGGGCCGTTCGAACTGGAGTGCATCGTCAGCGGGGACGACGTCTATCTCATTGAAATCAACCCGCGTTTCCCGGCCTGGTCGTATCTGGCAACAGGCGTGGGCGTGAACCTGCCGTCGCAGCTCCTGCGGCGGATGATGAAGATGCCGGCGATCCCCGTACCGGAATACGAGGCCGGCAAACTCTTTGTGCGCTACAGTTACGAACTCGTCACCGAGATGACCGCATTCCAGAAGATCATCACCCAGGGAGAGAACCCATGAAGAAGCCGTACGAGAAGCCGGTCATGAACAAGCTGCAGAGCGGGCTGATGAACAAGTTCGGCCGGAATCCGGCGTATGCGCGGAAGGTGCGGAAGGAGATCGACAAAGTAACCATCGACGATCTGGTGGCCGAGTACGGGTCGCCGCTGTTCGTGTATTCCGAGAAGAGCCTGCGGCGGAAATACCGGCAGATGCACAGCGCGTTTTCGACGCGGTATCCGAATGTGGTTTTCGGCTGGTCGTACAAGACGAACTACCTGAGCACGATCTGCGCCCTGATGCACCAGGAAGGCGCACTGGCCGAGGTGGTGTCGCAGATGGAATATGAGAAGGCGCGGGCGCTGGGCGTGCCGGGGGAGAAGATCATTTTCAACGGGCCGTACAAGCCGATGGAGTCGCTGGAGCGGGCGGTGGCCGAGGGGGCGACGATCAATATCGACAATCTCGACGAGGTGTATGATCTCGAGAAGATCTCGCGGAAGCTGAACCGGCAGATCCGCGTGGGGATCCGGCTGAATCTCGATGCCGGGATCTATCCGCAGTGGTCGCGTTTCGGGTTCAACCTGGAGACCGGGCAGGCAATGGACGCGATCAAGCGAATCGCCAACGGCAAGCGGCTGGTGCTCAACGGACTCCATTGCCACATCGGCACGTTCATTCTGGAGCCGTCGGCTTATGTGAAGCAGGTGGAGAAGATGGTCGCCTTCGGGTACGAAGTGGAGAAGGCGTTCGGATTCTCGATTGAGTACATCGACATTGGCGGCGGGTTCCCGTCGCGGAATTGTCTAAAGGGGACGTATCTGCCGCCGGACATCGCGGTGCCGTCGATCGACGACATGGCCGAGCAGATCGGCCAGGCGCTGTCGAGAACCCTGCGACCGGGGGATTTTCCCAAACTGGTGATCGAGTCCGGGCGGGCGCTGGTGGATGAGGCGGGGTATCTCATCACGACCATCGTGGCGTCCAAGCGGCTGGTCGATGGCACGCGGGCGTATATCGCGGATGCGGGCGTTAATCTGCTGTTCACGTCATTCTGGTACAAGCACAACATCGAATTGGACCGGGAGGTGGCCGGCGTGAACGAAAACTGCGTGATTTACGGGCCGCTGTGCATGAACATCGACGCGATCGATGAGGGGACGCTGCTGCCGCCGCTGACGCGCGGG
>JBEKVL010000583.1:0-4678 GCA_049514055.1 Tepidisphaeraceae bacterium
CGGAACGAACGCGATTTTCGTCACGAGCAATTATGTGGACGGCGTCTCCGGCGACTTTGGCGGCACGATCGGCTCGCTGCAATATACCAATACGGCGGGCTTTCATAATACATTGATTGCGCCCGGAGTGTCGCTGGTGGTCACGAACGGGACCGCCTCCATTACCGGGGTGCAGGCGGCGGGCAACGCGTTCATGGTGGGGGGCGCCACAGCCGGCACATCGGGGGGAGCCACCATTTCCGGTCCCGGGGCGAGCCTGGTGGTGAGCAATACGGCCGGGCAATTTATCGTCTCCCAGCCCGGGACGGCCGCGACGTTGAATCTGACGAACCTGGATACTTTTGTGGCTGACGTCAGCCGGCTCGGCGTGGGCGTGCCGCCAAATTACGGCTGGGGCGTCATCACGGCGGCGGAAGGGGGAGCGCTGCAACTGGCCAAGACCAACTACATCTCCACCGTGTTCAGCATGGCGCCTAGCGTCAGCACCAGCTATACCAACTGGGCGGGATACGTTTATGTGGCGGGCCACGAGATTCAGGAGGCCATTGAGGTGGGCAGTGGGGCGGACAACAGCATCGGCGCGGTCAGCTCGGTCCTGCTGGGCCTGACCAACGGATTCTATATTGACAGCATTGGCGTGGGCAAATCCAAGGCCGCGACCGCGGTGCTGTTCAAGTTCAATCCCGCTTTCACCAACCAAAACCCGACGGCCTATTTTCGCGGCACCAACGGCAGCGTTTCCGGGCGCGTGGCCTTCATGTCCGTCGGCGACAACGCGACCGGGGGATCGTCGAGCACCGCCTCGCTCGGCACGATGGACTTCACCGGAGGATCGGTGGACGCCCTGGTGGATTTGATGTATTTGGGCATCGACAAGAACAACAACACCGGCGCCAACGCCATCACCGGCACGGTGACGTTCACCACGGGCAGTATCAACGTCAACACGCTGACGGCAGGCGCCCAGGAATCCTCCAGCGCCGCCAACAAGAATCCCTGCGTCGGGATTGTCAACGTCAGTGGGGCCGGCGCAACCCTCACTGTCAACAACTTTCTGGAATTGGGCCACACCACCATTACGGCGCCGTCCAGCACCGGCCCGGCCAACACCAGGGGCGCTCTCAATGTCACCAACGGAAACGCTTATATCAACAACGTCATCGTGGGCAATCTGAGCACCAACAACAGCGTTTTGGTCAACGGCGGCACGCTGATCGTTTCCAACACGCTGGCGACCAACGTCACTGGGCTGGCCAGCTTGTCGCTTTCCAATTCCACCCTGGGCTTGAACCTCCCGGCCAGCGGCTTGCCGGTCAGTTTGACGGCAGCCTTGGTCACCGGCGGCTCCAGCAACGTCATTCAAGTCTTGTCGGCGCCCGTTTTCGCCTCCTATCCGCGGCAGATCAAGCTGATCAAATACACGAGCCTGTCCGGCGCGGGGTATGATTTCGGTTTTGGCGCGACCCTCTTGCCGTCCTCGGCGCCGAACGCCTACCTGTCCAATAACGTGGCCGGCAGTTCGGTCGATCTGGTTCTGCCGGACGATCCGCGGCCGGTCATCACCGCCCCCCTGAGCGGTTACAGCGGCAATCTGGGCGACAATGCCAGCTTCACGGTCGCGATCAACCCGGCGAGCGTGACGCCACTCTCTTATCAGTGGTATTTCTATACCAACACGGGCGCGACCAACGCCGTGGTTGACGGGCTGACGGCAGACAACGCCACCCTTTCCGGCTCGACCAACGCCACCCTCTCCATCAGCAATGGAGAGACGAACGAAAACGGCAATTATTTTGTGGTGGTGACCAACATTTTCGGCTCGGCCACCAGCAGCGTTGCCGTGCTCAACCTGAGCCAGACCTGCGTGGCGCCGAGCATCACCGGGCCGGCCAATCAGACCGTCATCGTGAGCAACGACGCCACTTTCTCGGCGAGCGTTTCGGCCAATCCCGCCGCCACCCTTTCGTGGACGCGCAACGGGGTTCCTGTTGATGGCGCCACTTCGAGCAGCCTGACGGTCACCAATGTCCAATTTCCGGGGGACGACCAGGCGGTCTATTGCATCATAGCCAGCAACGCCTGCGGCCTGCAGAGCAACTGCGCCACGCTGTCGGTGATTTGGGCGCCGATCATCAGCAATCAACCCGTCAGCCTCGTGGTCACGAACACCCAGCAGGCCGCCTTCTCGGTGCTCGCCGGCGGCGTGCCGGCGCCCGGTTATCAATGGAATCACAATAACAATCCCATTTCCGGCGTGTCCAATCCGACCGCGCTGACGGCCAACCTGGTCATTGCCAGCGCGTCGCCTGCCGACGACGGGAACTATTCCGTGACGATCACCAACGCGGCGGGCACAGTGGACAGTATTACGGTGACGCTGACCGTCAATTCGGCGGACCTGGCCATCGCGGCCACGTCGCCGGCCAACAGCCAACCCGGTCTTTGCTATGACACGCCGTTGGCCATCACGTTTAACCAGCCGGTCTTGCTCGGAACCACGGGCAAGATTCGCATTTACGACACCAACAACAGCGCCACGCCGGTGGACACGGTGAACGTGAGCCAGGGCGCCCTGCAAGGGCGGACGGTTGGCGGTGTCGCGCTCAACTCCTACGCCGTGCGGATCAATGGAAATGTCGCCACAGTCTATCCGCATTCTAACGTGATGACGTTTAGCCGGACCTATTACGTGACGATTGACAACGGCGCTTTCACCGACGCCGCCGGGGCTTATTTTGCCGGATTGACTGACACGAACGCCTGGAGCTTCAGCACCAAGCTGGCGGGTCCTGCCAACGCCACCAACCTGATCGTGGCGGCCGACGGCAGCGGGGATTTTCTCACCCTGCAAGGGGCGATCGATTCCGTGCCCGTCGGCAACACGACGCCGACCGCGATCAACGTGCATAACGGGACCTACACGGAAATCATCCGCGTCAACACGAAGAACAATATCTCGATCATCGGCCAGGACCGGAAACAAACGATCGTGGCCTATCCGAACAACAACAGCATCAATCCCAGCACGGCAACGCGGCCGTCGTTCGGCTTCACCTCGGCCAACGATTGTTCGGTGCAGAACCTCACCATCACCAACAGCACGCCTCACGGCGGGTCGCAGGCCGAGGCGTTGTTCATCTCCGGCTCCAAGCGGTTCATCTGCCTGAACGCGGACGTGGACAGCTTCCAGGACACGATTCTCTGCAACGCGGCCGGCGACCAGGAGTACCTCCAGGACAGCCACGTGCAGGGCGACACGGACTTCATCTGGGGCAGTGGCACGCTCTATGCCACTAATTGCGAACTGATGTCGATGACCTCGGGCGGCCACTTGACGCAGCCGAGAACGCCGCAAGGGAGCAATGGTTTCGCGTTTGTCAACTGCCTGGTGGACGGCGCCGGCGGCGTGACCGGCAGCGACCTGGGCCGCGACGCGGCCAACAGCGGCAACGGCAATAACTTCTATGGGCAGGACGCCTATATCGACTGTGTGATCGACACCAACGTGATTGTCGCCGCGGGCTGGACTTTGGGCAGTGGAACGCTGGTCGGGAACACGGTGTTCCTGCGTTTCTGGGAATATCAAAGCGTGGACACCAACGGCAACCCGGTGAACACCAATTCCCGCGTGGCCTGGGCCACTGAGATTGACGGCAACACGGCGACCAACGAAGTGCAGAATGTCTCCGCCTGGTTCTCCGGCTGGACTCCAGCCCTGTCCCCGAACCTCATTGGCCAGCCGCAGAGCCTGTCCGTCGCGGGCGGAGCGTCCGCGCAATTCTCTGTCACCGCCACTGGCATCCCTGCGCCGTCCTATCAATGGAGACAAAACGGCAACCCGGTGGGTTCGAACAGTCCGACTTACTTTATTGCCGCCGCCGATGCCAACAACGCCGGAACCTACACGGTGGATGTTTCCAACCCCTCCGGCACGGTCACGAGCAGCGCGGCGACTCTGCAAGTGGGCAACAGCGCCCCGAGCCTGAATCCTATCTCCGACGTCACGGTCAACGTCGGCGTTGACGTGACGGTCACACCGGCCGCATCGGATCCGGACGTGCCGGCGCAGACGCTCACCTTCAGCGAAAGCAACGCGCCGGCCAATGCAGGCTTTGACCCTGGCACGGGCATCCTCACCTGGCGGCCCACGGTGCAACAGGCCGATTCCACGACGTTGGTCACCATCACCGTCAGCGACAACGGCTCCCCCGTGTTGAGCGCGTCGCAGAACTTCAATCTGATTGTCAATCCGCTGACGCAGCCGACCATTCTGCCTCCGAGCTTCAACGGCAGCCAATTCTCGCTGACCGTGAGCGGGCAGACCGGGCCGGATTACGCGGTGCAGACGTCGAGCGACTTAATCACTTGGACGACAGTGGCGCGCTACACCTCCCCGAGCCTGCCGTTCACCTACACGGACAACGCTCCGACGGCTGCGGCCCTGTTCTACCGGATCATCTGCGGGCCGCCGCTGCCTTAAGCCGCAGGCACACTTGGATTCGGGTCACTTTTGAACCCTTCGGACGGGGGTGGTGCGAAAACCTGTCGGACAAGGCGGGATCGGGTCGGGGTGATGGGATTGCGCCCACCACCCCTCCCACACCACCGGACGTGCGGTTTTCCGCATCCGGCGGTTGAACGCAGCGGCCTTCTACATGGGGGCCGCAAGGTCTGACGG
>JBEKVL010000584.1:0-4661 GCA_049514055.1 Tepidisphaeraceae bacterium
AGCGGGAGAGGTTCTCGGTATAGCGACTGTCTCATTGAATGAACGCGGCGAGGTTGTGATTGCGCCGAACTTCATTAACATCAATATGCAGCTTCTCCAAGGAGGATCTATGCTCAAACACTCTCTCTCGAATGCGGCGACGTTGCTGTTGGCAGTGGTGCTGGGCAGCACAACCATGGCGGCCGACGCTCCCGCGGCCAGTTCGGCGTGGAGACCCGCACCCGGCCCGTTGATGACGCGCTGGGCCAAAGACGTTACCCCGGAAAAGGTGTGGCCGGAATACCCGCGCCCTCAGTTTGTGCGTAAGAACTGGCAAAATCTCAACGGTCTCTGGGATTTCGCCATGACCCGCCGGGCCGATACCCAACCGCAGCAATTTGATAAGAAGATCCTCGTGCCGTTCCCGCTGGAGGCTCCGTTATCGGGCGTGGGCGGCCGCGTGACTGCCAATGATCGCCTCTGGTATCGCCGCAGCTTCCAGGTGCCAGCCGAGTGGAAGGGCCAGCGTATCATCCTGCACTTCGGCGCGGTGGACTGGGAAGCCGTCGTGTCGGTCAATGGCAAGGAAGTCGGCAAGCACCAGGGTGGATATGATCCGTTCTCGCTGGACATCACGGATGCCTTGAAGGCCGACAGCCCTCAGGAACTGACGGTGGCGGTATGGGATCCGACGGGTCCGTATCCGCATGGCAAGCAGGTGCTCAACCCCGGCGGCATCATGTACACCGCCACCAGCGGCATCTGGCAGACGGTGTGGCTGGAGTCTGTCCCGCAAAGCTACGTGCAGTCGGTGCGAATGACGCCCGACATTGACGCGGGCGTGCTGCGATTGACGGTGCAGGCCGCCGACGGGCAGGTGAAGGCTGTCGCGACCGACGATGGGAAGGAGATCGCCACGGCCGAGGGAAGAGCCGGCGAAGAATTGAAACTCGCCATCCCCAACGCCAAGCTCTGGGCGCCGGATACGCCGTTCCTGTACGGCCTGACGATCACGCTGGCCAATGGCGGCACGAAGGACAGCACCGACAGCTACTTCGCCATGCGGAAGATCTCCGTGGGGCCTGACGAAAAGGGCATCACGCGAATGCTCCTGAACAACAAGTTCGTCTTCCAGGTCGGCCCGCTCGACCAGGGTTTCTGGCCGGATGGCCTGTACACTCCGCCGACCGACGCGGCCATCAAGTTCGACGTTGAGATGCACAAGAAATACGGCTTCAACATGTCGCGCAAGCATGTGAAGGTCGAGCCGGGTCGGTGGTACTACTGGTGCGATAAACTGGGCATCATGGTGTGGCAGGACATGCCCTCTTCCGAGAACCCCACCGCCGAAGCGAAGAAGCAGTTCGAGCTGGAACTGCAACGGATGATTGATGCATTCCGCAACCATCCTTGCATCATCGTCTGGACGCCGTTCAACGAAGGCTGGGGACAGTATGACACGGCTCGTATCGTGCAGCAGATCAAGCAGCAGGATCCCAGCCGGCTGGTGAACAACGCCAGCGGCTGGGTCGATGAGAAATGCGGCGACATCCTCGACCACCACAGCTATCCGGTGCCCGGTGGACCGAAGCCCGAACCCACGCGCGCATCCGTGATCGGCGAGTACGGCGGCCTCGGCTTCAACCTCGCCGGCCACATGTGGAAGAAGGAAGGGTGGGGATACCAGACGTTCCAGAACTTCAATGATCTCAACGCCCGGTACGAAGAGATCTCCCTGGTGCTCCTCAATCGCTCGCGCGACCCCGGCATCAGCGCCGGCGTTTACACGCAACTCACCGACGTCGAGGTCGAGAACAACGGCCTGATGACTTATGACCGCGAGGTCTTCAAGGTGGACCCGGCCGGTTCGGCGTTGGCCCTGCGAGGTTACGCTGCCCCCACGCGGGTGGATGATGCCGAGCAGTTCATCGGCGAGGGTTCCATTGAACTCAAGAGCCAGCGCGACGACGCCCAGATTCGCTACACACTGGACAACTCGGAACCCTCCAAGATATCGACTCTGTATGAGCAGCCCGTGAAGTTCAAGGAGGCAACCACCATCAAGGCCCGGGCGTTCTGGGCCAACGGCACCGTAAGCCGCACGGTGGAGTATCGCATGACGCCAACGACGGCCATGCCCGCAGTCAAGCCGCCGGAAAAGTTGGAGCCTGGGCTGAAGGTGTCGTATTACGAGAACAAAGGCCCGGCCTGGGACAAGAAGCTGCCGGACTTCATCGCGATGAAGCCTGTGCGCGAAACTGTCGCGAAGGCCGTCAACCTGGATCCTGCCAAGGGCCGCAACGAACAGTACGCCCTGAAGTTCGAGGGTTTCCTGACGGTTCCAAAGACGGCCGCGTACGTCTTCCATGTTGCCGCCGACGACGTGGCGAAGCTGACAATCGATGGCAAAGATGTGCTTGAGGTCGACTACACGCAGGGCACGAAGAAAGTCACGGTTGGCCTCGAAGCAGGCGCTCACTCGATTGCCGTGGAACATGTCCAGGGCCACGGCGGACAGGAGTTGCGCATTGAATGTTCCGGCCCAGGGATGCCGCGACGTGGCGTGCCTGCGGAAATGCTCGGTCACGCGCCGTTCAAAGCCCCGTGATAGTTCGTGCGCGTCCGTTCATATTGGAGGAAGCATCATGGACAACGTCCGTCTGCGTCGATGGCTCGGATCCCTTGTTCTCATGTCTATAGTCTCGATGATGGTAATACCACATGCGTCAGCCCAACAAACGCCCGCCCAGCCGATCACCAATGTAATTCCCTACGTCGCTCGTCCTCTGCCCTTGTCGGCCGTGCGCCTCACCAGCGGTCCTCTCAAGAACGCGCAGGATCTGGATGCCGCGTACCTCCTGAAACTGCAACCCGACCGCATGTTGGCCGGCTACCGCATTCGTGCCGGCCTTGAGCCCAAAGCCAAGGGCTATGGAGGCTGGGACTCAGTCGACGGCAAGCAACTGACCGGCCACATTGGCGGGCATTACCTCTCGGCCGTAAGCCTGATGTATGCGGCCACCGGCGATGTACGCTTCATAGAACGAGCCGACTACATCGTCAACGAACTCAAGGAAGTTCAGGACAAGCAGGGGGATGGCTACCTGGGAGCCCTGGCCAATGGAAAGGAACGTTTCGCCGAAGTGGCCAGAGGCGATATCCGCTCGGGTGGCTTCGACCTCAATGGCCTCTGGTCGCCGTGGTATGTCCTGCATAAGACGTATGCAGGGTTGCGGGATGCCTGTCGTTTCACCGGCAATCGCACCGCACTGGAACTGGAGATCAAGTTCGCCGGCTGGGCCGAGGGGGTGCTCTCCAAACTCAATGACGACCAGATCCAGAAGATGCTGGGAACCGAGTTCGGCGGCATGAACGAGGTGCTGGCCGACCTCTACGCCGATACAGGCGACAAGCGTTGGCTCGCGCTCTCCGACCGCTTTCAGCACCGCGCCATCGTCGACCCGCTGTCGCGTCGCGAGGATATTCTCGGCGGCAAGCACGGCAACACCCAGGTGCCCAAGCTGCTTGGCTCCCTCGCACGGTACATCTACACAGGTAGTGAAACCGACGGCGCGGCCGCCCGGTTCTTCTGGGACCAAGTGGTCGACCATCACAGTTTCGCCACCGGTGGCCACGGCAAGGATGAGTATTTCGGACCGCCCGGCAAACTCGACGCGATGGTCGATGGCCGCACCGCCGAGACCTGCAATGTCTACAACATGCTCAAGATGACGCGGCAATTGTTCGCGATCAAACCGGATGTCCGCTATGCCGAATTCCATGAGCGGGCTCTCTTCAATCACGTTCTCGCGTCCTTCGATCCGCAGGATGGCTGGGCCTGCTACATGGTGCCGGTCGGCCGGGGCGTAACTCGCGAGTACGAGCGCAACATGCTCGACGGCGGTTTCACCTGCTGTGTTGGCTCCAGCATGGAAAGCCACGCGTTGCATGGCGACGGCATTTACTACGAATCGGCGGATCGACTGTGGGTGAACTTGTACGTGTCTTCCACCGCGCAATGGAAAGCCGCAGGCGTGAATCTGGCCATCGAGACGACTTTCCCCGAGGGCGAATCGGCGACCCTGAAACTGTCGCTCCAGTCGTCCAGGGAGTTCACGCTGGCTCTGCGCCGACCCATGTGGGCTGGCGACGGTTTTGGCGTCAAGGTCAATGACGAAGCGGTGAAAGACTTGCCCAAGCCGGGTTCGTATGTCGAACTCAAACGCAACTGGAAAAGTGGCGACACCGTGTCGCTCGTTCTGCCCAAGACGCTTCGCACGGAGCCGCTGCCCGACAACCCCAATCGCGTCGCCTTGATGTGGGGTCCGCTCGTACTGGCTGGTGATCTGGAGCCGGCGCAACGTGCGGAACGAAAGCCCGGCTCCCGCTCCGACAAGGCGCCCGTGCCTGTGTTCGTCGCCACCGGTCTGCCGGTCGCACAGTGGCTCAAGCCTGTTGTCGACAAACCGGGTTCTTTCCGTACGTACGGGGTCGGCCGTGATCGGGACGTGGATTTCGTACCCTTCTACCGCCTGCACCGGCGTATGTATGCCGTGTACTGGGATTTGTTTACCCCGGAGGGATGGGCGAAGAAGGCCGCTGAGTACGCCGCCGAGCGCGAGCAGCAGGGCAAGCTCGAAGCCGCCACGGTGGCCTTCGTGCAGCCCGGCGAGATGCAGCCC
>JBEKVL010000585.1:0-4642 GCA_049514055.1 Tepidisphaeraceae bacterium
GGTTCCCCCAGCGGCTCTTGCCCGATAGGGCCTCGTTCTGAACTTCCCGGATACGTTCCCGGTTGATGTCGTTCTGGGCATAGTCGCACAGGGCATCGGCGGTGGCCTCGCTGACGGAGTTGAACTCGTACCGGTGGATGCCATCCTCGCACCGAACCGCGGCCCGGCCATTGGGGTCGGTGACATCGAGGTCGCCGGGCTGGCAGGGCGCCGGGGTCGGGGGCACAGATTCTCTGGCCGCCCGCTTGCTGCCCTTCTTCGGAGGCAGCGCCTGATCGTCGGCCGGGTGCGGGCCGCAGGACAGACAGCGGACCCCGTGGTGCTTGGCGAAGTAGACCTCGTCGCCCTTGCAGACCGTCTTGCCGCAGACCCGGCACTTGCCGGGGAACAAAGCATGGATGAGTCGGCTACGCATTGGCCACCTTGGCTTTCTCGTCCGTGGACCAGTCTTGAAAGTACCGGGCCTTGATGGCGTCCATGCCCCGGCCGGCCTTGAGGGCGGCGATGCTGTTGACGATCAGGCGGGTGGAGGCGATCCGGCGAAGTTTGTTCTGGCGGATGGCCGAGCGGAGATTGCCGACCCACTGCACCAGTTCGGCGCCGACCGTGTCGGGCAGGCTCGCCCGGACCAGCGTGACTTCCAACTCCAAGTCGTACTCGACCGCGATGGTGCAGAGGACGAACCGATCCATCGTGGCCGCGTCCAGTTGGTTCCGGCCGACGTACATGTGGTCCCCGCCGCGGCCCCATGTATTCCCGGCGGCGATGATGAAGCACTTCTCGTGCCGGTTGACGATGCTGCCGTCGGTCAGGGCCAGATGCCCGTTGGCCAGGGCGGCGTTGATGGCGACCATGACGTTGGCGTCGGCGGCGTCGATTTCATCGAGCAGGAACACGCCGCCGTTCTGGTAGATCTGCACGAAGCGGCCGGGCGTGAACTTCCACGATCCATCGGGTTGAGGCAGCGTCCGGCCGAACAGGTGCGTTTCCGTCACACCGGCCGACAGGGAGATAAACCCAAAGTCCAGACCCAGCGCCTGGGCGAGGTTCTTGGCCAGCGTGGTCTTGCCCGTCCCGGCCGGGCCGACCATCAGGATGTTCCGGTGGCCCTCGGTGACCAGCTCAAGCAACTCATCAAGCTGCTTGTGGACTTGCCCTTCCAGCTTGTTGACCGTTCCATCGGGAAGATGGACCTCGACCGGGCGGGGAAGGGTCGCCTGGCTGATTCGCTCGTCCACGGTTTCCCGTGCGATCTGCCGAACCGTATCGGCGTCTACCTGGCTGTGCAGGTGTTCCTGCACGGCGTCGGCCAGCAGCTTGAACACTTCGCCGTGGCCGTTCTTTGGGGTACAATCCGCTTGCATCTGAAACTCGCTTTCTGATGCCCGACCGGCAGGTGCTTGAACACCGTGCCGGTCACTTTCTTGAGGGGTCTGCCTCGTCAGCGCCGGGAGACCATTCCCGGTCGGACGGCCTTGCGGCCGTTTCGGCTACCTCGCCGCCTTCAACTCGAACTTCCAGAACTGAAGCACCTTGCCGTCATTGAAGCGGACCATGACCAACTCGTTTCCCGACGGCTTGGCCTCGACTCGCTCCACCCGGCCGGTTTGATTGCGGTATCCCGCGTTGAGGATAGAGGTATCCAGCACTCCGGCCTTCGCACTGACTTTGGTTCCGACTGTGAACATGGCTGCTCCTTTTCGTTGAAGATTCAGGCCGGGCGGTGTTTCGAGCACCGCCCGGCTGGCTTGTTGGTTCATTCAGATTCGCACCGCCCGGCCGGACTTCCGACCGGAGGACATGGGGACTTCCTCTTCCCACAACTCCTTGAATTCCTTTTCCCGCCGGGCCAGTTCCATGCCCGCGTAGCAGATTTCGTCGGCGTAGTACCCGGCTTTGTGCCCTTCGGGGTTGGCTTCGATGGCGGCCTTGGCGTCGGCGATGATGTATCGCAGGGCCGCCTCGCTCTTGGTCCGCAGAGACTTCGGGTACTCGGTGTGGTTGATGTTCTCGACAGGCATCATGGCTGCTCCTTGTTGGTTTCCTTGTTCGTTCTGTTTGATCCTCATTTCCATGTAAGTATTATCGTCTCGGTGCAGCTATTTGTAAAGCTAAATGTTTAAAAAAGACTTCGACACGTCATTTGTCGTAAGACTTTGAAAATCCGGCTTTTATGAACTCAAGCGGCCCCATTCCGAAGGAAATCTGGAAATTCTTTTGGGAAATCCCGGCGATACGTCCTGGCCCGAGTGGGGTCGGTGGCTACTTTCGGATACTCCCCGGCAATCAGCGGACGACTCTCAGCACGGGCAGCGTCGTTCCCCTCGACGGCACCTGCGCGTTTCCGTCGGCCGTCCGTGGCCCCTGTTGGGTAATGGTTCTGAACGCCACCATTATGATACTAACTAGCCTTCTGAACTACGTTAGTAAGTTCTGCGTTGGCGCGGACTTGCGCGCCGACTTGATGCCATTAAGCTGCGTCCCCGTATCGGTTCCAAATATGGCTTTCGCGAAAGATCGAGGCGGGGTATACTGCCTGCGGCTCGGTTGGGGACATGCCCCCAACCGCTCGACGCCCGGAAATGAGGTAGATGTAGGCCCCCCGCGCCGGCCCACCTCCGTCCGCCTCGCCTCCGCCAAGTCACATCTTCAGATTATGGTGCCGCTATGAATGTCAACGATGTTCTGAAATGGTCCCACAACGACTGGCTAAACAAGGTGTGCTTCGTCGAGCCCACAAGCGAGGGTGGTATGGGCGGGGTGATGCTGGTCTGGGTGCAGAGCCGCCCGCCGGCCCGGTTTCAGTTCGTCATCAAGCCGGTCGCACCAGGCGCCTCGCCGGCCAGCACCCGGTTTGCCGAGGTGCTCATCTCCAAGGTCGCCGGGGCAGCCACGCCGCACAGCAAGGGGGTTTTCAACGCGACTCCCGGCATGTCGGCCTCTTCCACCGCCAAGAGCATCCAGACCGTCCTGAATATGTTCCGGCTGCGGGAGACCCGGCCGGAGTATCAAGCCCGCTGGGCGGCGGTCTGGGACCGGTATCAGTTCGCCGGCTCGTACTTGATCCAGGAGGGCTTGAACATCCGAACCTTCGAGGCGCACAACCGCGTCGAACTCGCCGGGCTGCTGCGCGATCAGAAGCTGATGGAGAACCTCGGCAAGCTGTTCGTGGCCGACGCCATCATCGGCAACGGCGACCGCCTCTGCGAGGTCAATGCCGGGAACATTGCGTTCCAGCCCGACGGGAGCCTGGCGGCGATTGACAGCGCCACCGTCCTGATCAGTTATGAGCAGGCCAAGGCCAACAATCCGGGCATCTCGATTCAGGACTGGTCGACCTCCGCCGTCCTGATGGAACGAGCCGGCCAGATCAACGCCGGCACGCAGCGAGGACTGGTAGAAGCCGACATGGAGTATATCTTCAAACCCGAGAACTGGTGGAATAGGAAGTTCAAGCCCGCCCTCGTCAAGGCCATGCAGGACAAGCTGCCGTCCACGGCGACCGCCGTGGACCGCATCGGCCCCACCCCTCCGGTCTGGAACGACGCCTACGCCGCCTTCCACCGCGGCTACGAGGCCGCCATGAACGAACTCGACAGCCAGTTGTCCGGCCTGAACTGGCTGCTCGTCAAGCGAAACTACCAGAAGTACGTGGGCAAGTATGGTGGCGACCCCAACCTGGACTGGACCAACTTCAAAATCCGCCGCCGCTACTTCAAGCTCCGCCGGAAGAACCTGGACGATGCGACGGCTTTGCAGGCGATCCGGGAATACGCCCAGGGCAAGCTGGGCGATTAGAGAGTCTTGCAGACGCCCGTGGGAAGTGAAACGTCTGGCCCTCTTCGCCTGCACCACCTGCGGCGGCGGACATCCGGCAGACACATGTTGGCTGACATTTCGGCTCATTCCCCGCGATGCTTCTCCCATTCGTCGCCGCCAACAGGTAGACTACCCAGCCAAGGTCATGGAACTCGTTGCGGCCATTCTCGCAATGGTGGTGATGACCGCGTCTGTGGTCGCCATCCTGGCTCTGCCGCTGCTACGCAGGAACAAATGGGTCGAGCGTTGCCGCAAAGGGCTGTGCGTTAAGTGTGGCTATGATCTGCGTGCCAGTTCCGGCCGCTGTCCCGAGTGCGGCTACCCGGCGCCCGAACGGCCGACATAAGATGTGGTGCTTGTGACCGATTGCACGACCCCCACTACCAACCGGGTGGTTCCCTTCGCTTGCGTTGCCGACAACTGGCAGACACCCCTTGACTGAATTCCAAAGTTCCTCGCGGAACTTCCGAAATGGCGGTCACCGCCCCACCCTCACCGCCAGCCGCGTGGTTCCCTTCGCCGGCACGCTCTCCAGATACGGCCCCCACTTGCGGATCAGGTAGCGGATTTCCTGCTCATGCCGCTCGGCCGAGCGCTGGCGGATCGCAAGCGGCGCGCATTGTCGTCGACAGCCAGCGCGGCGTTCGTCTAGCTGGTCAATACCAGCGCGGCGAAACCGACCAGAGGATTCGCCCCGGTCTCGGTCGAAGGCGTGATGACCAATTTCGTAGAGCCTCCTCCGTTGGCGGGGTTGCAGTTGATGGCAAAGCCGCCAGCGACGTCGCCCCACATGCCCGCGATCTGTGAAATGGCGCCCGATGGT
>JBEKVL010000586.1:0-4632 GCA_049514055.1 Tepidisphaeraceae bacterium
GGCCGCCACCGCCGCCACGACCGGACAGGCCGACCTGACGGACGTCGCCGCCAGCCACACCTACGCCGCGCCGGGCGAGTACAAAGCGCTGGTCGTCGCCCGATCCGGCGGCCTCGACCAAATCGCCGGCACGATCACCCTGACCGTGGCCGCCCCCACAACCGTCACCGCCACCGGCCCGGCCGGGCCGGTGGCCGAAGGCCAGCCGTACACGCTCACGCTGCACGGCCCCGAAGGCATCACGATGTATACGACCGACTGGGGCGACGGCACGGATCCCCAGAACGTCGCCGGGCCGGATGCCGTGGTCACGCATGACTACCACACCGGCACGTATACCATTCAGACCACCGCCACCGACGACACCAACACCTACTCGGCCACGCCGGTTGCGGCAACGATTTCCAATGCCCCGATCTCGCTTGATCCCATCGCCAACCGGACTCTCCATCTGGGCGATCTGACCGTGGTGCAGACGACTTTCCAGAACCCGTCCGTCCTCGACACCCACACCGCCTCCATCGACTGGGGCGACGGCACCACCGAAGCGGCCGATATTCTCGAACACGGCGGCCGGGGCAGCGTCTACGCCAACCACGTCTATGCCGCCGCCGGCGCGTTCAATGTCTCGCTCACCATCACCGATGACGATGCCGGCTCGGCCACGCGAACGGCGGCCATCACCGTCACCAACGCCGCGCCCGCCATCGCCGTCGGCACTGGGCAGGGCGGCGACCTCGCCATCACGGCGACCGAAGGCGACTCGGTTCCCTTCCCGGCCGATTTCACGGATGACGACCCCTGGGACACCCACACCGCCAGCATCGACTGGGGCGACGGCACGGCCGACGCCGTCGCCAGCGCCGAAGACGCCGGCGCGGGGTCGGCCATCGGTTCGCACGTCTACGGTCACGAGGGCGTCTACGACGCCGTGCTCACGATCACCGATTCCGGCGGCCTGACGGCCACGCGGGCGGCCACCATCACCATCACCAACGCCCCGCCGGTGCCCGACCGGGGGTACTACGTCCGCACGCTCACCGATCAAGAAGTCGACTTCGACGGCGGCTTCACCGACCCTGGCTCGGCCGACACGTTTACGTTCCTTTGGAGCGTGACCGGCGGCGGTTCGACCTGGACGGCCACCACGCAGAACCTGACGTTCACGCCAACAACGGCCGACACCTACACGGCCACGTTCACCGTCACGGACGACGGCGATGCCAGCGGCACGGCGACGTACACCGTCCTGGCCCTGGATACTGACGATGACACGATCACGCCGGATGCGCCGACGGAACTCGGCGTCGGCGCGGTGTCGCCCGATGGTGTCACGCTTCACTGGACCGACAATTCCGACAACGAAGACGGATTTGAGGTCGAATGGTCGCAGGATGGCTCCGACTGGTATATTATCGACGTGGTTGATCCCAACACGACGACCTATACGGATGCGTACCCCGTGTTTGACGAGAACAATTACTACCGAATCCGCTCCTATCGCGGCGACAACGAATCGGTTCCGACGGATTCCGTCACCGGCACGCCCATCGCCAACCCCATCACCTCATCCGACGACAATATCGGTTACAACGGCAACAATACGCTCTCGCAGTTTACGATGTTGCATCAGTATCCGGCGGGATCAAGCCAAACGCGATCGCTGACGCTCAATCTTGGAGATCTGGACAACGATCTTTCAAGCAATGAAATCGGTAGCATCGGATATTCATCGTACATATCAAGTTTCACGCAGCCGACTGGCGCGGGCAGTGTGGCGTGGGCTGACGGCTGCGAGGGGTATGCGATCACCTTTACGCCCGCCGTCGGTTTCGTCGGCACGGCCATATTTACCTACACGTTAACCGATGGCTACGGCCGCGACAGCCAGCCCGCGCCCGTGCAGATCGACGTGACCAACAAAGCGCCGGTGGCCGCTGGCCAGACCATTGGCGATAGAAACATCGAGTACCATGCGAACGCCGACCTGTGGTACGACGAGGTCATCAACGGCCACCACAACGCCATCCAGGGCCAGGTCAGCGCCAGCGACGCTGACGACAACACAATCACCTATAGCATCGTCGAATTCCCCCGGTATGGCGAGATCATCTCGTTCAACCCCACGACCGGCGAATTCACTTACGCGCCGTACAGCAATTTCAACGGTTTCGACGCCTTCACCTTCTCCGCCAGCGACGGCCTGGCCGAGAGCGCCCCGGCCAGCGTGGTCATCCAGTGCTCGCCGATTCCCTACAATGCCATGGATTACTACAACCTGGATGTAGACGTGGACATGAACCAAACCATCTACACGCGGTGGCCGTATATCGATCCCGGCCGCAGCGATGGCGAGGGCCATGTGACCCGGACGGTAACCCGAGACGCCACCGAGGGCATTTTCGATGTTGATGCCTACGACAACTTCGGCCCGTGGATGAGCTACACGGCGGGAAGTCAAGTCGGTCTGGACCGTGTCGAATTCACCGTCACCAACGGCGTGCTCACCACCCCGCGTCCCTGCACCATCACCTTCCATGTGGTCGATCCGCAGGTTCCCCAACCGACGAAGATCGAAGACCATCCGGCCATCCCGCAGTTCACCGTCTCCCCAATCGAGCCCACGCACTTCACGCCCAGCCAGGCCAACATCGTGCATGTGGATGGTCTAAACGTTGTCCTCGACACCAACACCAATCCCGAGCACGGCAAGGTGACCTTAGAACCTTACGGGGCCTTCACATATACCCCCAAGGACGCCACATTCCGCGGCTGGGAATCCTTCTCGTTCCACTACGTCGGCGCGAACTACAACATCTATCCCAATTGGATCTGTCTGCGTGTCGGGCTCGAAATGCCCAACCACCTGAATCCCGTCCCGGCGACGGTTCCGCCGACGGAGTTCCCGGCGACCTATGCCGGATTGGTGCAATCGTATCAGGCCTTGACCGCCGCGTTTCGAACTGTCAACTACCAACTGGCAGCGCAAGGCCAGTTGTTCAAGGAATTCGACGCGAACTGGATGTATTACTCCGACACCGAATACGCGGTCTATGAAGACGCGTTGATCGACTGCTACGATATGGTTCAACAGGACTATAGCAAATACCTGCAATGTCTCGCCAACGCCGAGACCACGGCCGGGAAATACATGAAGGATGCCTGGGCCAGTTCGTTTCTGCGAGATGTCCTGGCCAGCCCCGTTGCGCGTTTTCTGTTGATCCCCGGCCCTCCCGGCACCGGTCTGCTTTTCGATGCCCCGAATAGCGCCAGCGACGTCCTTGATCTCATCAGCGCCTTCCCTCGCGACGTCGCCGGACTCAAGCCCAGCCGGGAGCAACTTGCAAAGCTGACCAAGGCGTTCAACGAATTCGGCGACGGGGCGGCGGTGTTGGTCGACCACGCCAAATTGACGGTGACAATTGCCGAAGACACGCAACAGGTGGCGGCCTGGACCTCTGCCATCGGTCTGACAATTGCCTCGGGTGGAAGCGCTGTCGCTGCATACCGCGCTGGCGCGACCGGCATGCAGATTCTGAAGGAGGCCATTCCCTTCATTGTCGCCACTGCGCAAACAGGTGCAGTAGCGGTGGATCAGTATGCAGAGACGATCGCCAAGAAACTGAACATGAGTCCCGAAAGCGCTGTATACCTCCGTTGGGGCGCCAGGGGCGTGCAGGTAATATGCCTGCTCTACGCATGGCGAACGGCGCGGATGGGGCGCCCGGTGGGTGCCGGCTCGAACTGCTTCGTCGCGGGAACGGATGTTGCCACGTCACACGGATCGACGGCAATTGAGTATCTGCATCCCGGGGAACAAGTCATCACCGACGCCGTCCAAGAGACGGCGGGCTCCCCGGCGACCAGTGTTGGCGGCGAGACTGCGGTAAACGCGGCCACCTGGCGCTCGGTAAGCCTGCGCTCGCCCGATCCGAATCACCCCGGCGAGTATTACCTGATGGACCTCTTGGAACCGCTGTCGTGGATTGCCGAGAACCACGCGACGGCCGGGAATTGGGTGGACATCTCCATACCCGAGATGCAGGTATTCGGCATGGCTCAGGTGACGGACATCGAAACCTGTCCGCCAATTGAGGCCGGGCAAGGTCAGGTTATTCTCGGGACTTTCTCGCATATCTCCAATGATGTCTACGACCTCAAGTTCGTCAATGAAGATCCAGCCATTGGTGTGACGAGCGCGCATCCGATCTGGTCATTGGACCGGGCTGGCTGGGTCGGCGCGGCCGCTCTGGTGCCTGGTGAACATGTGGCGACCGAGACAGGTTATGCGCTCGTTCAGGACGTTGTCCCCGACCCGGGCGAGCATCGGGTTTACAACATCGAGGTCGAGGGGGACCATCGTTACCTCGTTGGCGATTTGCGTGTGCTCGTGCATAATGCGGGCGCGAGTTTCGGGCAGCGCGTGCTACGTCCGTATGGCAAGGTTGCCAACCCCCAGAACGTCGGGGAGGAGTTGATGAACGAAGCAATTGACCATCGGTTGGCGAATCCAGAGCTTACCGGTGGTCGGAATCTATCGGTTGTGCGATACCGGCAAGGTGGAGAGGTAGTTACAGAAGTGTTCGAAAATGTAAGGTTTGGTGAGCACTCGGAGAGAGTCGCGTGGCAGGC
>JBEKVL010000587.1:0-4628 GCA_049514055.1 Tepidisphaeraceae bacterium
TCCTGACCAAGCGCAACGCCATCGGGATTCTGATGGGTGTCGAACTGGTTTTGAACGCGGCCAACGTGAACCTGGTGGCGTTCAACCGGTTTGCGCACGGAGTTTCGCCGGCCGGCGGGATGCGGCTGGATGGCCAGGTGTTCGCGTTGTTCGTGATCGTGCTGGCGGCGGCCGAGGCGGCCGTGGCCCTGGCGATCTTCCTGAACTACTACAACAACTTTGCGACGATTGATGTGGAAAAGGCGTCGAATTTGAAAGGATGACAGGTTAGTTGATAGTTAATAGTTGATGGTTGCCAGTGAATGGCGGCCTGTAACTAGCAACTATCAACCATCAACTAACAACTATCAACTAACACCCATGCCCGGTCCCGCACTACTACTCCTGATCGCGACACTCCTGCCGCTGGCGTCCTTTGTGATACTGGTGTTTGCCGGCAAGCGCATGGGCAATCCCCTGGCGGGGTGGGTGGGCACGGCCGCTATTTTCGGGAGCTTCATCTGCTCGATTTTTGCGATGATCCTGTGGATGAGCGAGGGACAGGGCAAGTTCCATCCGCCGGGCATGGCCCAGGCTATCCACTGGGGCAACAAGCAGGCGCCCATCGAACTGCCGCTGCGGTGGGTGCCGGTCGGGCCGGGGATCAACCAGGCGCATGCTGGCTACATGGACATCGGCATTTACGTTGATTCGCTGACCATCGTGATGTTCGCCATGGTCACGCTGGTCTCCACGCTGGTCCACATCTTCTCGACGGCCTACATGGCCGAGGACCAGCGGTTTCCGCGGTTCTTCACCTATCTGGGCCTGTTCTGTTTCTCGATGCTGGGCCTGGTGCTGGGCAGCACCATCCTGCACCTGTTCATCTTCTGGGAACTGGTCGGCCTCTGCTCCTATTTGCTGATCGGGTTCTGGTACGAGAAGAAATCCGCGAGTAACGCGGCGATGAAGGCGTTCATTACCAATCGCGTCGGCGATCTGGGTTTCATCATCGGCTTTGGCATCCTCGTCTATCACGTCGGCAACGCGAGCCTGCCGGATATCTGGCGGCTGCTCGATTCATCGAAAATGACGGCCGCCGGGATACAACTGAGCAACGGCGTGTGGTTTACGCCGACACTGCTGACGATGATGGGCATCGGGTTGTTCTGCGGGGCCATGGGCAAAAGCGCGCAGTTCCCGCTGCATGTCTGGCTGCCCGATGCGATGGAAGGCCCGACGCCGGTGTCGGCACTGATCCACGCGGCGACGATGGTGGCGGCAGGCGTCTACCTTGTGGGGCGGATCTTCCCGATCCTCACGCCCGATGCCAAGCTGTTCATCGCGATCATCGGCTGCACGACGCTGACCATGGCCGCGCTGATCGCCCTGGCCCAGAGCGATATCAAGAAGGTGCTGGCCTATTCGACGCTGTCGCAGCTTGGGTACATGATCCTGGCAATGGGCGTGGGGTCGTGGGTGGGTGGCTTGTTCCACCTCATCACGCACGCGTTCTTCAAGGCATTGCTGTTCCTGGGGTCCGGCTCGGTGATTCACGCGGCTCATCACGAGCAGGAATTGCCCAGGTATGGCGGGCTTATCCGCAAAATCCCCGCGACGGCGGTCACTTTCGGCATTGCGGTGCTGGCGATCGCGGGCACGCCGTTCCTGTCGGCGTACTACTCGAAGGACCTGATCCTCGCGCAGGCGGGAGCGTTCGCGTATTCGGCCGAGCATCATGGGCTTTCGCGCTGGTACTGGCTGCTGTTCTATTGTCCGACGATCATCGCGTTCGTGACGGCGTTCTACATGGCGCGCTGCTGGATGCTGACGTTCTGGGGCCGGCCGCGGGACATGCGTTTGTTTCACCATGCCCACGAGACGCCGACACTGTGGGTGCCGCTGGTGGTGCTGGCGGCGTTCAGCATAGCCGGCGGATACGAATGGATGAACATCAAGGGGTTGATCGCCGACTCGATCAAGGAGAACACGCAGTACGTGCAGCTTCGGGACAAGAGCTTCGACGGCTTCGCCAAGGCCTGGCCGAAGGAGGAGCCGGAACTGGACGGTGAGCCGAAAACACAGGAAGCGATCGAAGCTGCCGAAGCAAAGCTGACGCCGTCACAGCAGACGCATCTACACGGCTGGCACCTGACGCACAAGATCGTGGCGTGGGCGCCTTGGGTCGGCATGGGGCTTGGGTTCCTGGTCTACATGAACGGCTACGCGGTGGCCAACAGGTTCATGAAGTTTGCCCCGGTGCGGATGATCCATGCGTGGCTGTATCGCCGGATGCTCTTCGACGAGTTGTACAACTCCGTGATCGTGGCCGTCGTTCTGGGCGTGTCGCGGGTGTGCGGCGCGTTTGACAAATATGTGGTGGACGGCCTGGTGAACCTGGCCGGCTGGACGACGAGGAAGGTCTCCTGGCTGGTTGGATTGAATGACAAGTATGTTGTGGACGGCGCTGTGGACGGCATGGCCGACCTGGCGCAGGCGATCGGCGAAGGCGTGCGGGTGCCGCAGAACGGGCGGATCCGCGTGTATGTGCTGGGTTTGTTCGCGGTGTTCGCGCTGGTTGTGACGGCGGCGGTTGTGATGATCGCTTCGCGTTAAACGGTTTTCGAGAAAGAACGAGGCGTCCGGCATGGACCTCAAGGCAAATATTCTGACGTGGCTGATTTTCCTCCCGGCCATCGGGGCGGCGGCGCTGCTGTTCATACGCGACCGCAAGCTGATCCGACGGACAACACTGGGTTTCTCGCTGGCGACGTTCGTGCTGTCGCTCTTCCTGCTGGGCATGTACCAGTACAAGGGCTCGGGCGGCACGTATGCCTACCTGGTCCCCCAGAAAGCCTCGGCCGCCTGGGAAAGCACCAGCGGCGTCGTGCAACTGGTGCAGTCTACGACCTGGATCCCCGCCTTTAACATCGAATACCGCGTCGGCATCGACGGCCTGTCGTTGCCGCTGGTGATCCTTTCCACCTTCATCTGCGTGCTGGCCTGCGTCGCCTCCTGGAACATCGAGAAGATGGTCAAGGGGTATATGATGCTGTTCCTGCTGCTGGAGACGGGCATTCTCGGTGTGTTTCTTTCGCTCGACCTGTTCCTTTTCTACGTCTTCTTTGAAGTCTCGCTGCTGCCGATGTACTTCCTGATCGGCATCTGGGGCGGACCCCGCAAGGAATACGCGGCCATCAAGTTCTTCCTCTACACTCTCGTCGGCTCGGTCGGCCTGCTCATCGTCGTCATCGGCACCTATCTGCAAAGCACCGAGGTGTTCGCGGCCGGTACCAACGGTGTCGCGGGAACGTTCGACCTCGTCAAGCTCGCATCCTCGAACATGACCGGGCACTTCGCCTCGAACGTGCCGCTCATGGGCCAGATATTCTTCGTGCTGGCGATGATCGGGTTCCTCATCAAAGTGCCGGCCGTGCCGGTGCATACCTGGTTGCCCGATGCCCACGTCGAAGCTCCCACGCCGATGTCGATGATCCTGGCGGCGCTGCTGCTGAAGATGGGCGGCTACGGCATCTTCCGGATCGCCTACCCGCTCTTCCCGGACGCCGCCAAATCACTGTGGCTGGTCTTCGCGGTCGTGGGCGTGATCTCCATCCTCTACGGCGCGTTCTGCGCGATGGCCCAGACGGACTTCAAGAAACTCGTCGCCTACAGTTCGGTCAGCCACATGGGCTTTGTCACGCTGGGGGCGGCCATGATGACCGAGGCATCCGTCAACGGCGCCCTGTTCATGATGATCGCCCACGGCATCACCAGCGCGGCCATGTTCTTCATCGTCGGCGTGGTGTACGAGCGGGCGCACCATCGCGAGATCGGCCGCTTCGGCGGGCTGGCGACGACCATGCCGGTCTACACCGGATACTCGACCGTTGCCTTCTTCGCCAATCTCGGCCTGCCGGGGTTGTGCGGGTTTGTCGGTGAAGTGCTGGTGCTGCTGGGCACCTTCAGCGCCGCCCGCGACGGCTCCATCCTCATGAATGCCACGCACGGCCATGCCTACTGGCCGATCGTGATCCTTGGCGTGCTCTCGGCCACAGGCGTGGTCTGGACGGCCGGGTATATGCTCTGGACGATCCAGCGTGTGTTCCTCGGACCCGAGAAGGCGGAGCAGAAGCACTTCCCCGAGGTCGATGGCCGCGAGCACACCGTGCTGGTACCGCTGACGGTCATGGCGGTGTTGCTGGGCGTCCTGCCGACGGCCATGTTCTTCGTGCTGACGGACAACACGGTTGTCGGGATGTTCAAGCTCTTCGCGATGCGATGACTGTAGCCGCGATCGGTGATCGCGGCAGGATTGGTAATACAGATGATGCTTGTACTCGGAGAGATCGGCAAGCCATTCATGCCGGGTTGGAACACGGCCGGGGAGATGCTCCGGCCGTTCGTGGCCGAGCTGGTGCTGATCGCCACGATCGTCGCCGTGCTGATCGCCCCGTTCTTCACGCGCCGGGCCAACTGGGTCTCCGGGCTGGTCGCCCTGGGCGGCCTGGTGGTGGCGCTGTTGTCAGTGCTGATTGTCCGTCCATGGGATGAGGGGCCGCAGTTCCGCGGCATGCTGGTCAGCGACCCGTACGCGGCTTACTGGAAGATCATCCTCCTGGTGTTCGTGATCGGCGTGGTGCTGATGT
>JBEKVL010000588.1:0-4615 GCA_049514055.1 Tepidisphaeraceae bacterium
AGTGCGCCGCACGCATAGCGTGTAACGGCCCCTCCATGTTCGCCGTCGTCTTCCTATCCGATCAGCACGGTCATTTTTTCGCGCCGCGCCGCGAGCCACCAGAGCATGGCCAGCGGGAGCAGCCGGCCGGCGAGCATCGCCGCGGTCAGCACGTCAAGCCCGGGCGATACCAGGATGACGCGGTCGAACGACAGACCCACGTTCCCCACGGCGCTGATGGTCTCAAACAGCAGCACGTCGGCCCGCACATCCGCATTGGTGCAGAGCAGCACGCTGAAGAAGACGGCCACAGTCAGCAGGTAGATGCCCGACCACGCCGCGGCAAGGCCGAACGTCCGGCCGGGGTTCCCGCCCTTGAGCGATGCCCGCACTCCGCGGCCCAACTGGTCGATCGTCGTCAGGCCGATGCCGCCGGCCGTCCCCGCCGGCCCGGCCCCGGCCAGCATCAGAAGCATGACCAGCCATTGCACCAGCCGCGGGAAAGTCTGGGCGTATTCCCACGGGAAGCCGGCCGAGCGGCTGTTGATCGCGATCGTCGAGGCCGAGACGATGGTCGGCCCGAACGCCGCGCCGGCCCACAGGCGCATCGCCGTGATTGCACATAGTGATATTAGATAAACAACGGATGTGGATACAAGCACGCGGCGGGCGTGGCTGGACATGGCTTGCTTGCGAAAGAGCACGCCCGGCAGTTCCATCAGCACCGGCAGCCCAAGCCCGCCGAACACAACGAGCGGGAGCAGGATCATCCGGGTCTTCCAGCTTGAGACCCCCGGCAGGCCGCCAAGATGCAGGCCGCTGTTGCCCAGGGCGCTCAGGGTCAGCATCCACGACTGAAGCGGATCCGTGCGTGAATCGATCAGCGGAAGCGAGCACAGCAGGGTCAGACCGATGGTGACGACCAGCGAACCGCGCAGCACCCGGCCGTCCGGCACCGGCAGATCGAGAATCCTCACGGCGGCCAGTCCGCCCAGGGTGAGGACGAATCCCGTGCCCAGCATCGTCAGCACGAACAGGGCGATCGAGCACGGCAACGGCATGTTGCCGGTGTCGATGTTGCCCTGAAACCCCGTCAGCGTGACGGCGTTGACCACCATGAAGCGGATGCGGTCCTGGGTCACTTCCTGGCCGCGGGGCAGAGAGAAGCCCCAGGTCAGGATCATGCCCGCAACCGGCAGGATCAGGACGTACGCACAGATGGCCCATACGAAGACCGTGGGCAGATCCCAAGCCCGCAGACGTTCGGGCTCCGGCGTCTGGGGCGAGCGGCAGTCGAGCTTGCGCGTTTTGGCGGTCACGGTGATCCACCAGGCGGGCGACCGCTATTTGTGATAGACCGCATCCGGATCGAAAGCCTTTTTGGCGATGATCTTCCATTCCGTGCCGGCCGGATCAAATTGCCGGAAGAAACAGCTCCGGTATCCCTCGTGGCAGGCGGCCACGTCCTGCACGCACTTGAAGAGCACCACATCCCTGTCGCAGTCGGTGATGACTTCCTTGACATGCTGGAAGTGGCGGCTCGATTCGCCCTTGAGCGCCAGCCGCCCGCGGCTGCGGCTGTAGGTGTGGATCTTGCCGGTCTTGAGCGTCAGCTCCACCGCCTCGCGGTTCATCCAGGCCATCATCAGGATCTGGCCGTTCTCGACATCCTGCACGATGATCGGAATGAGGCCGTTGGCGTCGAACTTGAGCTGGTCCAGTTGTGGATTCATGGGCCTATTTTTCGGGTATGGTGCGGGGAATGTCAAATGTGCCTGGCCGCACCGCGATTATCGGTTGTCTCCAGTCCTTTTTTCTTGGTGCGATCTTGTTCTGGTGATATGATGCGATCTCCGTGTCGATCTCTTGCCGCGCGGCTTGTTGGGCAGAGCTTCCAAGCCGCGATCTGTCCGGGCGCTTTGACCACATCCAACACCCGAGCGATGCTTCGCTCACGAGAAGAAGAGGAGCCAGCCATGAGACGTCATCTTTCTCCGGCCAAATACCGGTTGTTCCCGTCGCGACGGATGAATGCATGCATTGACCTGCTTGAGTCACGCGTGCTACTGAGCGATACCGGGACAATCACCGGCCACGTCTACGGCCACACGGGAAACCCGCTATCGAACGCCATGGTGCTCATCAAGGCTCAGTCTCAGTCTGACGGCAACTGGCAGGGCTACCAGACGGACAATAACGGCCAATACGAAATTACCGTGCCGGCCACGAGTCAGCCGACTTACCAGATCGAACTGGCCAACGGTCAGGATTCGAGCGATGGGACGTACTACGCGACGTTGCCGGCTCCGGACCTGTATTCCGCCGCGTCCGCTGGCACGCAGGGACCAGATTTCAATCTGGCCCAGGAGGGTTCGATTGCGGGCAATGTCGCCCAGTGGAATACCTCGACCACGCTATCGGGTATCCAAGTGACGCTGTACGACAGTTCCAATCCCGATTCAGCGAACGACCAGGCGTGGAACTGGGTGGGCCAGGCGCCGACGGACTCGTCCGGCAACTACGCCATTTACGGCCTGGATCCTCGCCACTACCGCGTCAATGTGTCTTCAGGCCAATCGGTCGGCGCAACCCACTACCTCGATGCCGATCTCTTCGACGTGGTGGCGCTGAGGCAGGCGACGACCGCCAACATGAACCTGCAACTGCGCCCTGCCGGCGTGATCAGCGGCCACGTGTACAACACATCGGGCAGTCCGGTATCGTACGCGCACCTGATCGTGCAGGCGGAGTATGTGAGCGGATCGAACAACGATTGGCGCGAAGCCTGGACCGACGCCAACGGCCAGTACAACCTGTACCTGCCGGCGACGGATCAGCAGGTCTATCCGATCGAGATGCTGGATACGCCGATCGACGGGCAACCTTCGGGGCCTGGACAATACTATGCGACGCAGATTGCCCCCGGGCTTTACTCCGCCTCGCTCACCGGCACGCAGGGTCCGGATTTTCACCTGTCCATGGGCGGTGCGATCGAGGGGCGGATTGTGACGGCCGATGGCGCCCCGGTCGCCGAACTTAACGTCATCGAACCCGACACGTCCATTGCCAACGGGGTCTTCCACAATTCCACGGCCCAGACGGATGCCAACGGCAACTTCTGGGTGGACAGCGTGCCGGCGAACACCGACATCTATCTGAGGACCGACGACTGGGGTTGGCGCGACTTTTCGGTCAATGGCACGACCTATGCCTGGGGCCAGCAGTTCATCGGACCCTTCCGCGTGTCTGCGGGCCAGACCCTGGACATCGGCACCCTCACGGTGCCGCGCGCGGGCATGATCCATGGCGTGGTCACCGATTCCAGTGGCAATCCAGTGGTCGGCGCCGAGGTGGATTTCGAGGGCGCGGCCAGTTCCGGGGGCAGCGTGAGTCTGGACAAGGGCGACGGAGTCCAGACGGACTCCCTCGGCCAGTATAGCTGCGATTACCTGCCGCCGGGGCAATACACCGTGCGGGTTCTCAAGGCAGGCTGGATCGATTACACCTCCGCCGCGCCCATCAACATCGCCTCCGGTGACAACAAGCAGAACGATGTGGTTCTCAGGCAAGCCAGCGAGGGGGTCACCATCAGCGGCGCCATCGCCAACATCGCCGCCGCGGCGCCAAAGAACGCCGCCGGGACCATTCTTCCCTTCAGCCTCATTGATAACTATGACAACTACAACCGTGGTCGAGCCCCTGGCGTCATCGTCTATCCCGCCGACGCCGCATGGACCATCAGCGACATGGTTTCGCCCGATCTTCGTTTCACCGGCCAGACCGATGTGACCGACGGATGGGACAGCTACTTCCAGCCCAGTGCGACTCCCGCCGGCGAGTTCCAACTCGATCTACCCACGGGCAAACAGACCATTCAGGCCATGGCTCAAGTGCCCAACAGCGTGGGCGGCTGGTCGATCATTCTCAGCGACCCGATGGACATCAACGCCCAGGTCGGCCAGGTCATCAACAACCTCAGTCTCACGGTGCCCGTGGGTACTGCCCAGGTCAACGGGCAACTGAGCGTGCCGGCCGGCTATAGTGGTTCCATCGGCGAGAACGAAACGACCCTGTTCCTCATCTCGACAGACGGCAGTGCTGTTTTCGGGCGTGCGGTCGCCACGCCGGGGCACGATGGCCGATACAGCATCGGCAACGTGCCCGCCGGGACTTACCGCCTGTACGCATACGGGCGCGGGCTGGGCGTGTGGTCTTCCCAGCCGATCACGCTCGCGAGCAACCAGACGATGACGCAGAACATCACCATGACCTACGGCGGCGTGGCGACCGGCACGGTGACATCGGGCGGCAATCCGGCATCCGGCGTGTTGGTCACATCGCAGGCCACTGGTCTGTCCGCCACCACGAATGCCCAGGGCGTCTACACGTTGCGTGGCTTGCTGGTCGGTGGTGACACGCTCACGGCCGCCAAGGCGGGGCTGGCGAGCCAGTCCACAGGAATCACGCTTGCCAGCGGCCAGCAGCTCACGGTCAACTTCGATCTGGCCGCCAGCATCGCATCGCTGACGGGAATGGTGCGCAACGGCGCGACGCTTGTTGGTGGCGCCACCGTGGTCGCGTACGACACCACCACGGGACAGAGCACGACGACGACAACGGTTGCGGGTGGGTTTGA
>JBEKVL010000589.1:0-4598 GCA_049514055.1 Tepidisphaeraceae bacterium
AAGGTTCATTGAAGTCCAGCCAGAATACCCGCAACCCCGCCTTCTGGCGAGGGGCACGCTCCAGCGCCATCCGAGTGTGCGAAGGGGGAGAGAATTCGTGCCATGCCGCAGTGTGGAGGGTATGTGGACAAACCTCCGCGCACAAGGCGGGACCGCACGGCCTGGGGGAAACCCAGTCGTTGATTCTTACAGATGATTAACACGCCCTATAATCATGGGCGTCTGATAAGGACCGGATCATCATATCATAAGTCGTTATAAATAATAGTTTTATAGCAACATCGGCCGTGACGGCTGACCGTCCGCCAGAGCAAGTTCTTGAAATCCGTCTGTTTCCCGACAGGGCCGAGGGGCCAGGCCGCAGGGAACCGGGCGCCCCGGACTATTTCCATGGGATTTGTGGATAAGTTGACAACAACATGTTCGGCCCGGACGGGTAGGGAACAGTTAGACCGGTCGTCGTGTCGGCCCGTCAACGGGTCCAGACCGGGGTGTTTTGGCATGCGGGGCCTGGTTCGACGATGGCGTCGAGTGCGTGCCTCTCATAGCCGGAAAGAACGAGGTTGTTCTATGCCTCAGGGGAAGGTCAAGTGGTTCAACGATCAGAAGGGCTTCGGTTTCATCATGCCTGATGGAGGAGGTGGCGATGTCATGGTCCATCACTCCGTGATCGAGGGCGACGGGTTCAAGACCCTCGATGATGGCGAAGCGGTGGAGTACGAGGCGGAAGCCGGCCCCAAGGGATTGAAGGCCACCATGGTGCGGCGGGTTGCCGTCGCGACCAAGGTATAACGCCCCTTCTACGGGAGTTGAACTTGCAGCACGTCGAGCGCGCCAGTGCGGGCGTGGCGGCCGGTTCTTGTTCCGGGGATGAGAACGCGAAATCACCGGATCCGAAACTCGAGACTCGATTTGCACGAATGAAGCTGCGCGCACGAATGTGCAGATCGCGGGGCCATCGGCTGGGGCACTCAAACGGCCAGCGCACACCATCTCCGCCACATCTGGCGATAGGCCGCCTCGATGTTGCGGGCGAAGCGCGGAGCATCCACCAGGGGCGAATGCTCCATCCGCCGGCGCAAAATGGAACGAAGTTCCCGCAATCGCGGCAAGTTCCCGGCCAGCGTACCGGCGATCTGCACGTACCCCTCTTGCGAACCGGCCACCAGTTCCGGCAAACCGAGATTTGAGAGGATGCTCAGGCCTCCCCGGCCGGCCACCGTCTTTCCGACCAGACTGACGACAGGGACCCCCATCCACAGCGCATCACACGTGGTCGTTCCGCCGCCGTAGGGGAAAGTGTCCAAGGCGATGTCGATCTCCTGATACAGCCGGAAGTAATCCGCCAGTGGCACCTTCCTCGCGAATCGTACCCGTGTCGGTTCAATCCCCTCTCGCGCCAACCGCTCCTGCAACCGCTGAAGATGGGAGCCTTCGTGAGCATGCAACAGAAGTTGAGAGTTCGGCACAGTTCGCAGAAGTCCGGCCCAGGCCGTCAGCGTGGGTTCGCTGACCTTGCAGAAGTTGTTCAGGCAACCGAAGGTAATGAAGCCCCGCTCCAGGGCAGGCAGGGGGCCGACATCCGGGGACGCTGCGCCGGGTTGATAGCACCAGTAGGTTTCCGGGAGGCGGATGGTTTGCTCGCTGTAGACCGACTCATCCATGTCCGGCGGGTCCAGGTACGGATCGCTCAGGCGGTAGTCGATGGTCTCCAGGCCGGTGCTGGAGCAGTAGCCCAGGTAGGTCACCTGGATCGGCGCCGGCTTGCGGGCGAAGACCAGCAGGCGGTTGTGGGCCGTGTGCATGGCCAGATCCACGAGGATATCGATCCGGTCCTGGCGGATCAGATCGGCCACCTGGGCATCCGCAAGCCCGACAATGCCCCGCCAGTGATCGGTACACGCATGCAGACGCTGCGTCATGGCATCGGGGACGGCCACCTGGGCATAGGCAAACACCTCGACCTGGTTTTTGTCATGGTGGGCCAGCAGGGGCAGGAGGAATTGGCCCACCACATGTCCCCGGAAATCCGGGGAGACATAACCGATTCGAAGTCGGCGGTCGGGGCTGCGGTCATTGGCGTGGGGTTGGATGAATTGACGCAGCGGTTCGGCGTGCTGGAGGTTCCAGCGGCGGCGTTCCCCGGCAATGGTCCGGGCGTCAGCAGCGGGGTGAAAGTGCATTGTGCAGACAAGATTGCTGTGGGCTTCGGCGTAGTCGGGTTTGAGGGCGATCGCCTGGCGATAGGCGGCGATGGCCTCGTCAAGTTGCCCCTTGTCCTTGAAGACGTTGCCGAGATTGCTGTGGGCTTCAGGGAAGTTCGGTTCAAGCGCGATCGCCTGGTGGCAGGCGGCAATCGCCTCGTCCAGGCGCCCCCGGTCTCTCAGGGCAACGCAGAGGTTGCTGTGGGCTTTCGGATAATTGGGTTTGAGGGCGACGGCCTGGCGAAGGGCGGCGATGGCTTCGTCCGTCCGCCCCCTGTCTTTCAGGGCAGCGCCGAGATTGTTGTAGGCCTCGGCGTAGTCGGATTTGAGAGCAATGGCCTGACGGAAGGAGGCGATGGCCTCGTCGAGTTGGCCCTGGTTCGCCAGGCCGATACCGAGGTTGTTGTGGGCTTCGGCGTAGCCGGGCATGAGGGCGACGGCCTGACGGCAGGCGGCAATGGCCTGATCGAGCTGCCCCTTGTTTCTCAGGGCGTTGCCGAGGTTGCTGCAGGCTTCGGCGCAGGTGGGTTGGAGGGCAATGGCCCGGCGGTAGGAGGCAATGGCGTCGTCGAGTTGCCCGGTGTCCTTCAAGGCATTGCCGAGGTTGTAGTGCGCTTCGGGATCGTTGGGTTTGAGGGCGATGGCCCGTCGGATCAGATCCACGGCGATATCGCTCCGCCCGACCTGACGCGCGATGACCCCCAGCAGGTGCAGGGCATCAGCATGGTTCGGCTGTTGGGCCAGAATCTGCCGGTAGAGTTGCTCAGCCTGCGGAAGCTGGCCGGCTTGATGGTGTTGGACGGCGATCTGAAACGCCTGTTCGATGGGGAGTTGAACGTCGTCTGTCATGCGAATTTCGTATTTCGTCATCCCGCTCCGGCGACTGGGTTCCATCATTCGGCGGCGGCCGCAGTTGTTTCTTCCGCCGCGACGGTCTCCATGCCGCACATTTCTCGCAGCACCGCGATTGCCTGCGCCAGCGATTCCTCCGGCTCGGCCAGATTGGCCAGCCAGGCCTTCTCGAACTCGAAACTGATCCATCCGTCATAGCCGATGCCCTTCAGGCGGTTCACCAGTTCGGGCACGCGCAGGTCGCCATCGCCCAGTTTGCAGTAGTTCGCCCCGACATCCCGCAAATAGGCATCCTTCACCTGCACCAGTTCGATCCGCGAGTTCAGTGTCGGCACCGACACGGCCGGCCGCTCGCCTGCCAGCGCGGCGTTGAGCACGTCCCAGCACGCGGCCACCGCCGGGTGCGCCGCCGTCTCGATGATCAGCCAGAGTTCGCTTGCCCGCCGGAAGGAAAGCTGGTTCTCGACGAGAATCTTCAGACTCTTTTCCGCCGCGTAATCGGCCAGCGGACGCAGCCACTGTCCCATCGCGGCGGCCGCGGCTTCGCGGTTCTGGCCCGGGCGGAGTTGCAGATCGAAGATCTTGACATATCCCGTGCCCAGGGTCGCCGCAACGTCGATGCTGTGCCGCAGGTCGGTGGCCGCCAGCCGATCGCGCCCCTTGTCTCCGGTCATTGCCACCGAGGTCGACAGGCATGCAATCGCCGCGCCCGCACGAGCGAACAACTCGCGGACCTTGGCCGGGTCGGTCAGGAACACGTTGGCGGTGGTGAGGATGTTCTCGTTGAGGAACGCGCGGATTTCCACGCCGTCATAGCCGTATTCACAGGCCTTGGCGGCGATCGTCGCAAGATCCCATTTCGGGCAGGCGAGAGTGCTGAAGGCGAATTTCATGAGTGGCAACGTAGCGCGAAACCCGGCACCCGTCAAGCGGATTGTATTGAGCGTGTCGAGTTTGCCTGCGGAGGACCCGGCCGCCATGGCCTGACTGCATTGTCGGACGGTGAGGAGCGGGAATTCAGCGGAAACCAGGTACCAGAGCCTATTCTATTGTCCGGGCCATGACCTGCGGTAACATGCTGCGCCATTGCCTGCCGTCGCGAAGCTGTACCGTTTTCCTCCAGGAGTCTTTGCCGTGAAGAAACTAACATTACTCGGTCTTTTCGTGGCAATCGTGTCCATGCCGTGGAATCGTGGATTGGCCGCCGACCCGCCCGCGGATAGTCGCTCCGCGCCGGCGACCAAAACCGGACGCGACAAACTGGCGGGTCAGCCGGTGGATATTACGCCGTGGACCTATGAGTGGCGCGCCGATCGGGCGGTTCAGGAAAAGCCGGAGGCCTGTTTCATCCCACGGCGTCTCGACCGGCAGGACAAGGTCTATCGGACGGCCTACGCCGCATTGTCTCCGGATCGGCTCAAGAGCATCGCCTACGAGAATCAGCCTGATTTGCTGAAACCGTTGCTTCCCAAACCGACAGGCTCCTTGCAGGCCGGATTGCTCTGGACAGGCAGACTACGGGACTACAGGGTCGTACTCCAG
>JBEKVL010000590.1:0-4595 GCA_049514055.1 Tepidisphaeraceae bacterium
GGGCGTTTTGCGCGCAACAGCGCGCAGCGCAAAAGTGGAGTTGGTGCTGTGGGGGTGTGATTTGTAAAAATGGAAATTCTCTGGCGCGCGCAACACCTGGGCGCAACAGTCGAAATGCAAGTTGTGGGTGGATTTGGGGTTAACCGCGGAATTGGCAACCGGGCAGAGAGTGGGGAGACGGGGGTGCCGGTCTTTTGCGGCAAATGCCACCTGCCGCGAGCAACGATCGCGGCTACGAGTACGCGGCCGAGGACCGCGATCAACGATCGCGGATTACAGGCAGGCGGATTGCCAAAATAAACGGGCAGACTCTGCCGTCCACCATCGTCTGTGATCCTCACCTAACGAAACCTCTCCCCGAGTGCCGATAATCCCATGAAGGGAACGGCCATGAAACGTATTCTCGCACTCGCTGGATTGTTCGCGTTCATGCTGCTGGCGCCTGTCCTGTCGGCGCAGGATGCCTCGACCGATCCACTCCGGCCGCTGGCGTGGCAGATCGCACTCGATCGCGAGGGATTCTCGCCTGGGCTTCTGGACAACAAGCCGGGGATGAAGACGAGCATGGCGCTGGCCGACTTCCTGGCCTCGCGGTCGCTGCCCAATGGGGGGACGCCGGAGAACTACCAGCAGGCCGCCAAGTCGCTTGGACTTGGCGATTTTCCAACCACCACCAGTTATACGATTACTTCCGACGACGTGGCCAGGGTCACCGGACCATTGCCCAAGTCGTGGCTGGCCAAGTCGAAGATGGCCTACCTCGGCCATGCTTCCCTGGCCGAGGCCGTCGCCGAGCGGTTCCATTGCGCGCAGCAGCTTCTGGCGGACCTGAACCCAGGCATCAGCCTCGGGGCGATCAAAGAGGGGGATTCGCTCGTTGTGCCGAATGTTCAGAAGCCGCTGCTCCCGGCCATCGACCGCCTCGAGATCAACCTTACCGAAAAGGCCATTCGCGGCTTCGATCGCGCGGGCAGGAAACTCTTGCTGTTCCATTGCAGCATCGCCAAGCACGAAGAGAAGCGGCCGACGGGTTCGACGGCCGTCGTGACCATCGGTTTCGACCCGGTCTATCGTTTCGATCCGGCGATGTGGCCGGAGGTCAAGGGGATCAACCAAATCCTGATGATCCCGCCCGGGCCGAAGAATCCGGTGGGCATGTGCTGGGTGGGCCTGGGGCTCAAGGGCTACGGAATGCATGGGACGCCAAATCCTGAAATGATCGGCAAGACCGGCTCGCACGGCTGCTTCCGGCTGACCAACTGGGATGCCGTGAGGCTGGGGCAGGCGGTGCGGGTGGGCACGCCGGTCAAGTTCGTGTATTGAGCAAATCTCCTCCTGGAACTTTTTCGGGCTCGCTTGCATCCGGGCTGCTTTGCGTTCATTATTGGGGCGGCCGGTGTTTCACCACCACTACGCTGATGGACGGCTGTGGTCATCCGTCAAGCATCGGGCGATGGGGCGCCGGCGGCCGCCGCCATGCGAGCGGGACATGTCTGTCTGGCTGGATGGTTCACATCGGTTGACTTGCGGACGATTCGGTATCGCCCCATTGTGCGAGCGTGACATTATGAGTACTGACGATGGCCAAATCGAGCCTCAACAAGACGGCGCCGAGGTTCTGCCGAACGCTTCGTCCCGGGACGGCGCGACGGTTGCGCGGCCGCGACGGCGAACCCGGAAATGGCTGATTCGTCTGACTCTGCTGCTGCTGTCGCCGGTCGTGTTCCTTGCCGTGGCCGAGGGCGTTCTGCGGCTGGCCGGGAGCGGGTACGACACCTGTTTCTTCGTTCCCATGCCCGGCAGCAGTGCGTACATTGGCAACGAAAAGTTTGCCTGGCGGTTCACCGTGTCCAAGGGCGCTCCCGAACCGTACCCGTTCGTCATGCCGGCGGCCAAGGCGCCGGGAACCTTCCGCATTTTCATACTGGGTGAATCAGCCGCCCTGGGCGTGCCCGATCCATCGTTCGGCTTCTCGCGGGTGCTGGAAGTGATGCTTCGTGAATGTTATCCGCAGGCCCGATTCGAGATCATCAATACCGCGATGATGGGCATCAATTCACATGCGATCCTTCCCATCGCCCGCGAGTGCGCCGCTTTTCAGCCGGACTTGTTCATCATCTACATGGGCAACAATGAGACCTGCGGGTTCTTCGGTCCGACCACGGTGTCGGCGGGCGCGGATCTGCTGAGCCTTCCGGTGGTGCGGGCCGATCTGTGGGTCCGGTCCTGGCGACTGGGCCAATGGATCCGCGGTGCGGGTGGGTCAAGGTCGGCCGGCGAACCACAGGATATGAAGACGTTCCTCGATCACCAGGTGGCGGCCGACGAGCCCCGCTGCAGGGCCGTCGCGGATCGGCTTCGCGCCAATCTGTCGGACATCCTCGACGCCGCGGGCGGCGCCGGCGCCAAGACGGTCCTCTGCACGGTGGCGGTGAACCTGAAGGATTGCCCGCCATTCGGCTCGCTGCATCGGCCGGACCTGCCGGCGGCGGAAAGGACGCGATTTGATTCGCTGTACGCCGAAGCGGTGGCCGCGGAACAGGCCGGGCGGCAGGCGGACGCCGTGCCGAAGTTCCTTGCCGCGGAGAAGATCGACGAGCGCTATGCGGAACTGCATTTCCGGCTGGCGAGGTGCCTGGTGGCCGCCGGGCAGTTCGACGACGCCCGCCGGCACTTCACCCTGGCGTGCGATCTGGACTCGATTCAATTTCGCACCGACTCCCGGCTCAATGAGGTGATTCGAACGATTGCCGCGGAGCGCGCGACCAAGGGCGTACAACTGGTTGACGTCGCGCGGGCGTTCGAGCGGGCGCCTTCCGTTGCCCACGGTGTCGTGGGCCAGGAACTGTTTTATGAGCACGCCCACCTCAGATTCGAGGGCAACCACGCGCTGGCCGGCGCGATCCTGCCGGCAGTGAAGTCCGCCTTGCCCGAGTCAATCTCGCGCGCCGCCGTCACGCCGGACCCGGAGTTGACGCGCGATCGTTGTGCCCAGTTCCTGGCCCTGACACCGCTGGCCGAGGTCCGCATGGCCGAGCCGATCGTGGCCCTGAATTACAAGCCGCCGTTCCTGAATCAATTCGACAACGCCCAGCGGAGGATCAAGGCGTCCCAGTGGCTGGATGAACTTCGCCGCCGCGCGGACTCGGCCGACCAGGCTCAACTCACCCGGATGTGTGAAGCGGCGGTGGCCAGGTCTCCCGACGACTGGCGATTGCACCAGAACTATGCCGACCTGGTGCTGGCCCAGGGGGACGCCGCGGGCGCGGCGGAACATCTGCGACAGGTTCTCAGAGCCGTGCCGCATCATCGTTGGACGGAGTATTTGCTGGGACAGGTCCTGCTCCGGCAGGGCAAGACCGATGACGCCGCAGCGCACTACCGGAGCATGGTGGCGCGGAAGCCCGATTTCGCGCCCGCCTGGAGCGGCCTTGGGGATGCCCTGGTCGCCCAGGCGAAATGGGATGAGGCGATCGAGCAGTATCGCCGCGCGCAAAAACTCAATCCAGGTGACTCGGCCAGTGCGCAGGCGATCGTCAGATCGCTGGCGGCGCAGGGCAAGATCGATGCGGCAGCGGAGGAGATCCGAACCGCGCTGGCCGATCAGCCGACATTGATGCGCACGACGCTGGCCGGTTTGTTTCACGCGCATGGCAAGGCGGACGCGGCGCTCGAGCAATTCAGGGAGGCGATCAAGCTGTCGCCGCTGGATGCGGGAGTTCGCGTCGATTATGCCTCCATGCTGGTGTCGCTGGGCAAGCGGGACCAGGCGATCGAAACCCTTCGCGAATTTCTGCGTCAGGATCCGCGCAGCGTGGCGGGGCTGATCGGTCTGGGCGCGGTGCTGTCCGTGTCGGGGCTAAACGATGAGGCTGCCGAGAGCTATCGGCAATCGCTGACAATCGAGCCGAATTACGCGGCATATTACAATTTGGGGAACCTCGCGGTCATGCGACGGGAGTGGTCGGCGGCGGAGGACTACTACCGCAAGGCCATCGAACTCGATCCGCGCAACCCGACTGTGCGGCACAACCTCGGCTCCCTGCTGTTGTCCCGCAAGAAGATCGAAGGGGCGGTCGAGCACCTGACCGCCGCGGTGCGGGCGAACCCGGATTATGCCTCGGCGCATCATCTGCTTGGCCAGGCGCTGAAGCAGCAGGGCAACCCAACTGAGGCGCTGAAGCACTTCAAGCGTGCGGTGGAGTTGAAGGACCGCGATCCGGTGCTTCTCGGCGCCTTGGCCTGGGCGCTGGCGACCGCGAAAGACGACACGCTGCGAAATGCTGCGGAGGCGATCAAGCTGGCCGAGGAGGCAAACGACAAGACATTCTACAAAGTGCCGTCAATCCTGGACGCTCTGGGAGCGGCCTATGCCGAGGCCGGGCGCTTCGAGCAGGCCGCCCATGTTGCCACCGTTGCCGCGGAAGTTGCCAGCGCGGACGGCAGAGCGGCCCAGGCCCGCGAGATCGAGGCGCGAGCGGAACTGTATCGGTCGAAGAAACCCTATCGGGAGTAACCCGGGCCGATCGTGCTGTTGCGTGGGGATGGAGCATCGGTATGCTCGTCCCAATGGCCAGACGTGCCCGATGCGCCAA
>JBEKVL010000591.1:0-4592 GCA_049514055.1 Tepidisphaeraceae bacterium
CGTCAGCCGGCCGATCTGCCGCAACCGGTCGATCAGTTGTCCCGACGCTTCCGGCGAAACCTCGGCCGTGATGTTGGCCGCGAATTGCCCGCCGTCGTATTTCTTCAGGTTCGAGTCCACGACCCGCCCCTTGAGTTCCTCGATCCCCTTGATGGCATCCGCCCGGGCCTTCTCGACATCCTCGGCCTCGATGCCCGCGCTGACGTTCTCCGTCACCTGCACGGCGGCCGGAGAACTGATCGCCTTCTCGGCGGCCGTGATGTTCAGTGTCGACAGCGAGACCATGTTGTTGTAGTAGCGGATCTCGCCTTCCAGCTTCTCGATCTTCTCGCGATACGTGCCGAGCTGTTTTTCGGCCTCGATGAGATCCTTCACCTCGCCCTTGCCGGTCTTGATGATGTTGATGATCCGCTCTTCCATCGTGCGGGCGGCCCGCAGCTCGCTGTCCAGGTCGTAGTAGACCTTGGTGATATCCTGAGCCGAGATCTTCTGGCTCTTCAGGTCGCCGAGCGCACGAAGCTTCAGCACGAGCGTGTCGAGCCGGTCGGGCGTCACACGGACGACGATCACGCCGCGTACCTTGCCGTTGGGCAGCTTTTCCGAACTGGTGGAAGACACGTAGCCCTTCTCCTCGCCGACAATGCGGGAGATGGTGGCGAAGCTGGTGTCAAAAGAGTCAACCTCGAACTCCATGTCGCCGTTGCGGATGATCTTCCGCGCCTGGACGACCGAGGCTTCGGGGGCTGGGGGGGCCTGGGGATCGACCTTCGCGGGGGTTCTGCCATCGGCCTGTGCCAACTTACCGAAGGAAACAATATCATCGACGGTGCCGACGCTTCGATCCAGCCCGGCACCGGCTTTCAGCGCCACGGTGTCGGTGCCACTAACGCTGACGTCGCCCAGGCTGGGGTTAACATCTCCCTCCCCGTTTCTTCCTTCCTTTCCCTGGTCGAAGCCCCACGCATTCAGCCCAGAGAGTTTGAAATGTTCGCCCGTCGTGACCTTCAGCTTGTTCTCCCCTTCACCGCCTCGCGTCCAATCGAGCGTGTTGTTCAACTTCTTGTTGCCGAGAGTCGATGCCGAAGCGGTTTTGTGAACCGAGCCGCCGTTCGGTTGGTTCTCGAGGCCGCCCAACTCCTTCACAATCCCAGAGTCGCCAGTTTTGCCCAGATCTTCTTCGGACCATTGCAGCGTCCCATTGGCGATCTGAGTGGCCCCGGTGGTGTAGGTGCTCGCGCCGCTCAACGTGAGCGTGCCAGAGCCCGACTTTGTCAAATCCCTGCCATTCTCGCCCAGCCCGGTCGTCTCTCTGTCTCGCATCTCTGCAATATCCGGCCAGTTATCCGGATAACGCATCACTTCAAGATAGGGGATCTTTCGCTCTTCGGCCGCATTGAGCTGCGTCGGATCCTGCCGATAGAACCCTTCACGGATTCCTTTCTGCTCGGCAATGATGACCTGGTCCGCCACGAGTTGTCGCACGCCCAGTGCGTATTCGTTCTTCGGATCGCGCGCGAGTATCTCTTGGAGAACGCCCTGAGCCTGCTGGAACCGTCCCTCCCGCGTAAGCTGCTGCGTCGTCTTCACCAATGCCGCAATCGTGGGTGTCTCGTTCGGCTTATCCTGTTTCCCAGGCTCGGATGTCGCGGCACTGGTGTCGGTCAGCATCGCCGTCTGCCGCCCGGCCCCGGGCAGCGCCGCCGCCCCCGGCAGGCGGTTGTGCTCCATCAGTTCAGTCCCGACATAGCCGACTGTCCCCAGCAGGATCGCCGCCGCCGCCGCGGCAATCGCCTTGCGCGCACCCGGCCGCAGCGGGATGTTGAACTTCGCCGTCCGCCACTTTGCCAGCACGCGGCCTTCACTATCTCGATTGTGAAAGCCGGAAGCACGGGACGGCGGCAGGAGGGCTGCCGCCAACAGACTGGCGCACGATTTAACCCGCTCGATCGCAGCTTCCGGGATTGATTCCGCCAGGATTGCCTTGACGGCGGCGTCCAACGGCGGTTCAAGTCGCTCGAATCCAAGAGGGTGATTTGTGTCGTTCATTGCGAATCTCCATGGTCGAAGACGGCCAATTCCTTCAGCAGGTTTTGCCGTGCCTTATACAACGCCGCTGATACCGCTTCGGGCGAGACATCCAAGGCTGCGGCGACCTGGTCGCGCGATAGCTGCTCGAAGTGGTGCATGACGAAGACCGTGGCTTGCTGGTCGGGTAGTTGGGCAAGGGCCTCCCGCAGCCATTGCGCCAACTCCCTGGCCCCCATCTCTTCGCATGGCTCAACAGTGGATATCCAGTCACTTTCGCGCAGTTCGACCCACGGTCGAATGTGGCGCAGTCGATCGAGGGATCGCAATGTCGCAAGTCGCACCAGCAGCCCGGTCCAGTTTTGGATAGGCCCCGCCTTGTGCAGCCGAAAGGCCTCAGCGAACACATCCTGAGACACGTCTTCGGCATCCTGGACGGATCTCAATATCCGCATCGCCACTCGGAACACGCGTCTTGCGTGATGCTCGACGATCCCGTCCCAGTCAGGCAATTCACGATCTGCCATGCGGTCCACCTCATATCGTAGCGCGTCATCAGGATCTACTCGGTAGTCGTACCAGCCGCCTCTCCATGACCTGGAAAAACGCGCCGAATTGTTCGGGCACACGCTACGGCTCGGTTGCCAGCCTTCTGGTAGAAGAAGAATAAACCGCCATATCTGGCAGAACAAGCGACCCGGATCATTGCCAGGAGGTTAGAGTTTCCTCAATAGTCGCTTTCGTAAAAGGATCGGACTGATACTCGCCAGTCAATTCTGCAGGCCCTCAGCGAGCCACCGCTGACTGCACCCAGGCGTGAACCCAGATGGCATTAGTGAGAATCGCGCCGTTGACTGGCATGCCGCAACAAACGAGGGTCGTGGTCGAGCAATCATCGTCTAATGAGGACCGCATCGGGCCGTCGATGGTCAGGCGAAGCAGCCCACGCCAGCAGATAACACCCAGCATAGAATACGACGCGTCCGCGCGAAGCGGTGGCCCGGTCAAGGGCCCGTTTGAACGCAACACAGTAAGGAGCAACGCCAATGAACGGGAACAAAGTGGCACTGGTGACGGGGGCAAACAAGGGAATTGGCCTGGAGATCTGCCGACAACTCGGTAAACACGGGTTCACGGTTATCCTGGCCGGCCGTGACGAAAAGAAGGTCAACGAGGCTTCCGCCCGACTGCGGGCTGAGGGGCTGGACGTGCAGGGCGTCGTACTGGACGTCACCAAGCCGGCCAGTGCCCTGGCCGCCGCCCGGTGGCTGACCGAACGTCACGGGAAACTCGACGTGCTCGTCAACAACGCCGGCGTGTCATTCGAGTTCACGACCCGGACGCGGCCATCGCAACTGACGATGGAGACGTTGCGAGCGACCTACGAAACCAACTTTTTCGGGGCGTTCACGGTCACCCAGCACATGCTCCCGTTGCTGCGGAAATCCGCCTCGGCCCGGATCATCAACCAGTCCTCAACGCTGGGGTCACTCGGTACGTTGAGCGACCCAGCGTCACCCATGTACGGCAACAATCTTCTGGCCTACAACTCGTCCAAGACCGCACTCAACGGCCTCACGCTGGCACTGGCCAAAGACCTCGCCAGCGAACGCATCTCAGTCAACTCGGTGTGCCCCGGCTGGGTCAAGACCGACATGGGGTCGGACGCCGCCCCACGCACGGTCGAGCAGGGAGCCGCGATCGCCGCGAAGCTGGCGACGATGGATAAGCCACCGACCGGCAAGTATCTCGACGATGCCGGGGAGATTCGGTGGTAGGACGGGATGCCCGCCTGTACTGGCATCAGAAACGGGCGGCTTCTGGCGATTCTCACCGTGCCGCAGACTAAATGAACTGACTGTGGGGATCCGATGATCTCGTGGACAGACCTGACGTCAAAAGCGGAAACTCCGTCACGTTCGGCCGTTGATGGACATGATGTCCAAGCCCAACCGATGGTCTTCTGGAGTCCACACTGGGCCGTCGCCGGACGTGTCGTCAAATCTGTTTATTGCGTCAGGGTTGTCCGCGGCCGCGTGCCGGACGTCTGCCGAGTGCCATACTCTATAAGGGTCACGGGGTCGCGGAGAACGCGTCGCAGGCAATTTGCGGCTTTCCGGCCGTTCCCCGGGAGCCGCAAGGCCCAAAACCGCCCCCAGAGCCCGCTGGCGGCCAGGAAACGACGTCCAGTGAAGACCGGGTCGCCGCTGACCGGGAATGGACCATGACCACCATTCTCGGCTTGGGGGTAATGGCCGGCCAAGTGTCGCGGCAACATTTTTGCCCGTAGCTAAGATTCGGTTTCGACCTTCTCGGGTGCTCAATCATGGTCGAGCCGAATCAGTTCCCGGTGGCCGCGGTACCCGTGGCCGGCGATGTACAACACCCACCGCCTGGGTTCGCCGGCCGCCGACTAAGATGATATTCCGCAGGCCGGCCGCGGCGGATGATCACCACGTCGCTTCCCCCGATCGTGATCTCGGTGGACCGCTGGGGGCGGATCATCTCGGGCAGGCGTGGATCATGGGCCGGATGCCAGGCTCACCGGCCATCGGCGGCGGGGTGCC
>JBEKVL010000592.1:0-4585 GCA_049514055.1 Tepidisphaeraceae bacterium
GCGGTACAGCACCAGGAATCCGCTCTTGATCGCCTGGTGTCCGATGGCCTGCACCAGAAAACTCTTGCCCACGCCGGGCGGCCCCAGGAACAGCACATCGGCCTTCTCCCGGATGAACCGGCAACTGGCCAGGTCGCTGATCTGCTTCCGCTTGATGGAACTGTTGAAAGAGAAATCGAACTCGTCCAGGTTCTTGGTTTCCCGGAACATGGCCGACTTGGTCCGCCGTTCCACCTGCCGGCTGGAACGCACCGCCAGTTCATCCTGGAGGATCAACTCCAGGAACTCGCCGTGGTCCAGCCGGTTCCCGGCCGCCTCGGCCCGATCGGAACTTGGAAATCCCGATCGAGGTGACGGGTCTTGTGGATGTACGGTCTGTAAATCCATATCTCGCGAGTCATGTCGATGTCGCAGGCCCGCACGATCGTGACGCTGCCCGGGCGTAAGCCGGTGAGACGCTGCAGGCGGGCCATGTCGGCGATCTGCGGCGGAAGAAACGGCAATGTTGCATCCACCACTTCGTCAGGCTCGGGGCGTACGGGCGAACTCTCGCGGGCCTCGCATCGCCCGTAGCGGAGGCCTGAAACCGTACAGAGCGCCTGGTAAACACGCGGGGGTACGTCTCGTACCGTGATGTCGCCACCCACTCACCGCGCAAGCACCGGTTCGGAATGATTCCGCGGGAGGAAGCGGATGTCGCCTGTCACGAGTGGGTTGTCGGCCACCTCAAAGGTAAGACCCTGCCTCCTATCAGCCGGAAACGGCCGGGGCGACGCAAGGCGGATTTCAGGGTGACGCCGTCAATGCTCGACGGCGCCACCCTGCCATTTCAGACAACAGTGGCTCCCGTGACAGCGAACGCGACCGGCAACAATGCGCAAGTGTTGACCGGAAGTCTGCTGCACATTGCGTCCGGACTGTTGCGGCATGAAGAGGCGCGGGTGCGGGTGTTTGGGGAAAGCAAGCGCCAAGGCACGATTCACCAGGAAGTGCTGGTGGCGCGCAAGCAGGCCATCATTGACTTCATGGAGTTTCTGAATTCTCGATACGGCCCCGGCGCTGTCGGGCAAATGATGTTGGCTGATCTCACGATGAACGACGTCGAGGAGTACAACCGTGCGATCGTGACGGCGGGCTATTCGGAGAATGTGGTGTCAAGGCGACTGCAGGTCATCAAGAACATCATCGACCGTGCGGGGCGCCCGGAGTACGGCGGACAGGTGTTGAAATGGAATTGGGATTCGCGAGACGTTCTCCACGGCGCACCGACGAAGAAACGGATGCTTCCAACTGTTGAGCATTTGCGTTGTCTGCTCGCCAGAGTCAGCGAACGCGAAGCCGCGATGGTATGGATCGCGATAGGGCTTGGGTTCGGTCAGTACGATCTGTCCGTTCTGCGCGTCGGGCAAATCGATGAGAAGAGTTATGACCTTCGGCGGGGAAAGACCGGCATCGAACGATTTGGCGAAACTCCGCCCATGGTCTGGAAGTCGATTCAGGCGTATCTGGCGAAGACCAAGCGGCCTGCGGGCGAATTGCTCTTTGTCACGCGTAAGGGCATGCCGGTCGTGCATGGGAAAGCCGACTCGGTCCAGCTCTGGTGGTACAAACAGCGACAGCTGCTCGGTGACAGTGGCAAGTTGCTGAGCGGCTTCTACTCGCTCCGGCACCAGGGCGCCACAGAGTTCGGGTCACGGCCTGGTTGTTCGATTTCGGAAATGAAGCGGTGGCTGGGCCATGGGGCGAGTTCGCACATGGCCGACGTGTACATGAAGCCGGTCACGCCCGAAACCCGCGAGGTGATCGAGTTCGTACGGGAAGCACTGGCTACGGGAAACATCCCCGAGGAAAAAACGAACGTTGGGAAGTAAGGTGGGTGGCAGAACGAACCTGATGTGTGCCGTCTCGAACGAAGCTCGTATCGCCTTACGCGTCAGAGCGGGCGAAGGGATTTGAACCCTCGACATTCACGTTGGGAACGTGACGCTCTACCAACTGAGCTACGCCCGCATATAAGTCATCCTAGCTAACGTGGGCTCAACGTCAAGGCCGGCGCAAACGCCAAACGCCAAAGCGAACAATTCGCCACAAGTGCGGGGGACGATCTGCTTGACCGACGTCTTGGACGTAATCGCTAGGGCTGCCGAAGGCCCCGTAATGACGCCCGTCTATGTGCGAAGCAGGCGGTTCTGTGTGTCGGCCCGAAGCCGACAACCGCAAGCATGTGGTTGTGTTCCCGCCGCTCCGCGTATGGTGTCTTTCGAGGTGGAGGGAGATCTGACATTCGGTTGTGTGCTTGTCATTGGCCTGCGGCCCGCGGGTTCTGTTCGCGGACGTCGTAAGATTATGCTCGCGAGTGCGGCTGCTGTTGCCATAACGCCGGTACCCAGAGTTCTTCACGCGGCCTCAAGGCCGTCATCATCGCGTTCAATGTCGGTGTCGGCAGCCGGAATGGTCAAGCACGCAGTGCCCTGAAATCGTTCCCACGACTGCTCGAACTGCGAGCGAAGCTCCGCCACTCGGCTCGGGGTGATCCCGCAACGCGCAGCGAGAGCACAGATATCCTCGCCGGCGGCGAGGCTGGAGATGATCTTTCGCTCACGGAAGTCGAAGCTGCCGAGCCAGCGCTGAAAGTCGATATTGAACGCCGCCTGGTCGGCCGGGGAGACCTTGCGGTCCTCCAGCACGACGGCTCGCCATCCGTCTTCGGTGTCGACGGCCTCCGGTGACGCCTCGCATCTGGCCAACGTGGTCGTTTCTCGCCGCCGCGGCACCGGCTCCTCCAGGGACCAGCGACGGCCCTTGGAGCCGCGCCGGGCTTCCTCGACCATGCGTAATCCCGGCGTCGTATCCAGTGGCGACTGCCCGGCATTTTGTTTCGCATACTCATCGCGGAAGACCTTGGCCGCGTGCTCCATCTTGTTCTTGAACTGCGGCCGGGTGATGTTCCGACAACCGGGCTGACGCTTGACCAGCCGGTAGATGGCACCGGCGTCGCGTAACTCCAGGCAGCGCTGGCAGAGGAGCCACTTGTAGAGTTTCCCGCCGGCCAGTTCTCCGCGGGCGATGGCGGCCGCCTCGACGGTGTTGTCCGCCCCGATTCTCAGCCGGCCCCAGGCGGTCTCGAGCCAGTAAAGGACTTGCTGGTATCCGGGGGTTTGCCGTGTAAACGGCTGGGGCTTGTTGCCGACGATGAGCTCCGCCAGGCCGGTAGCCTTGCCGTGCAATCTTCAGGGCGCCCTCAAGCACCTTCTTGCTCAGCGTGCGGCTGTATTCAGCGCTCTGATAGCGGTCGATGTTCTTACGCAGCGTGTTGATGAGGCGATCTTCATCGCGACCGAAGCCAATGTTGGTGTAGACTACTTGCTTGTGGTGCTGGGTACGGAGGGATTCATAGTGGGCGGACAGGTCGGTGTCCTGGAATCTCCCCCAACGGCTGACATCCAGCACCAGCACGAAGTCGAAGTCATCGCGCGTCCGCATCCACTCCATCATCTCGTTGAAAGCGGGTCGGCCTTCGGCGTTCAGGCCGCTCTTGCCGCGGTCGGCAAACTCGTGAATGATTTCGATGTCGTGCTTCTTGGCGAACGCGATGACGTTGTCCTGCTGTATCTCAACTGAGTTTTCCTGGCCGATCTCGGCCGAGTGCCGATAGTAGGCGACCGCCCGCTGCTGGGATTTGGCAGCCGAGACTTCATCTTTCCGAATCCACCAGGCTTCCATTTGCTTATCCTCGTTTCTGGACATTGCCAGGCGCCTTGGTGTGGGTCCCGTCCGTCGGGCAGGCCGACAAGGGACGTCCGACATTTTCGTCGCGGCCCCCGGCCGTCAGGCCAGATTTCCCGCGGTCGGCAAAGTCATGGAGGATGTCCACGCCGTTTGTTCTGGCCCACCTCCGGACCAGATCCCGCTGAATGGCGACAGAATTCCCCTGCCGGTCCCGTGCCGGGCGGCGGTAGTACGCCGCACCCCGGAACCGTGGCGCGCCTGGTGCCGCGACGGAGCGCTCTTTCACCCGCCAGGGACGTTGATTGCCTTTGTTCATCGCTGCCTCGCCGAGCTCTCGCTCATCGCGATCCGGGGTTTTGGCCGCTGTCGGTAAGTGGCCGGCTGCGGCGTCGCTCAGACCGTCACCAGGCAGTATGCGCTATAGCTCTGCAAAACCAGGCGCCTATCCGTGTAATTCTTGTGCAACGGACTCATCTGTTGCCGTTGAGGATCAGGCCGTAGCGACCGCCCTCGCAATGGATGGCGTCCGCCAGATCCTGCATCCCGCCGCGGATGAGTCGCTTGCGAAGATTCCGGATGGTACTTCGGACGGTGCTGGGGGATTTCAGATCGCCCTTCCAGACGTCGCGGAGAAGATCGTCGATGGGGACGTAGTGGTTGGGGCGGTGCGACAGCCGTGCAGCCAATCGAAATGGCAGGTTGTACCCCAGGAAGCACCTTCTGGTCGCCCACAACACAGACAAGGTGGACTCATCGACCGACGGGCATCCGCCTGGGCGTGTCACCGCGGCGCCATTGCCATCCACGTGCGCACCCATCAGGGCGCGCAGTCTGTCCGCGCAGATCGCGGCGGTTG
>JBEKVL010000593.1:0-4569 GCA_049514055.1 Tepidisphaeraceae bacterium
TGCCAGGCCCGTGCATCACCACCGCACCGGCGAGTTCCGCACCATGTTCGCGGAAGTCCAGCAACTCCTGCAGTACGTCTTCCAGACCAAACAAACCGTCTACACCATCACCGCCTCGGGCACCGGCGCCTTCGAGGCGGGCTTCACCTCGGTGATGGCCCCCGGCCAGCGCGTGCTCAACGTCAGCAACGGCAAGTTCGCCGAGCGCTGGTCTTCCTACGCCAAAACTTTCGGCTGCGAACTTGTCGAACTCAAGCTCGAATACGGCCAGCCCGCCACCCCCGCCCTCATCGAAGCCGAACTGAAAAAGGGCAAGTTCGACGCCGTCAGCCTCGTTCACTCCGAAACTTCCACCGCGACCGTCTGCGACCTGGCCGGCATCGGCAAGGTCGTCCGCGAGGTCGGCGGCGAGGGCGCCCTGCTCATCGTTGACGGCATCACCTCCATCGGCGCCCTGCCCTTCAAGATGGACGAATGGGGCGTCGACGTCGCCGTCACCGGCTCGCAGAAAGCCCTCATGCTCCCGCCCGGCCTGGGCTACGTCGCCCTCTCCGAACGCGCCGTCAAGCGCATGGCCGACGCCAAAGTCAAGAACTTCTACTTCGACCTCAAGAGGTACCAGAAGAGCATCGGTGATGGCGACACGCCCTTCACCCCGGCCAACACGCTCATCGAAGCCCAGGCCGTCTCGCTGAAGATGATCAAGGCCGAGACGCTCGAAGTCGTCTGGAAGCGCACGCACACCGTCGCCGAGGCCTTCCGCCAGGGCATGAAGGCCCTGGGCCTGGAGATCTTCAGCAGCAACCCGGCCGACTCCGTCACCGCCGTGAAATACCCCGCCGGCGTCGCCGACAAGGATTTCCGCAACAACCTCAAGAGCAGGCACAACATCCACATCGCCGGCGGCCAGGGAACCATGGAAGGCAAGATCTTCCGCGTAAACCACATGGGCTACACCGACCCCTACGACTGCCTCGCCGCCGTGGCCGCCATCGAACACTCCCTCAAGGCGCTCAAGCAGCCCGTCGAACTCGGCAAGGGCGTCTGCGCCGCACAGAAGGTGCTCGGCCAACTCTTCGCCTGAGCGTTCGCACATCCGAGAAGCAAACCCCACGAAGCACGGCCGCCCTGCCGTGCTTCTTCTTTCTCCCTCTCCCTTTGGGAGAGGGCCGGGATGAGGGTATGCCTCGCTCACGCCAACTCCCACCCCTTACGCCGGGTCTCCCGGATGATTCCCTCCGCCTCCGGCACGCCCGCCGCCTTCATCTGCGCGGCATCCCAGTGAATCCGCTTGCCCGCGCGCTGCGCCAGCACGCCCAGCAGCACCAGTTCCGTCAGCTTCGCGCCGTATTCAAAGTTCGCACTGGCCGCCGCGCCACCCTTGCATGCATCCAGCCAGTCGCGGTGATGTCCCTTCGATCGCACCAGCGTCTTGGCCGGCTGCTTGTAGTCCCGCGTCTTCTCGATTGGCAGCAGCCGCGGCTGGCCGCCGGCGCCCTCGGCCAGCAGCACGCCCTTGTCGCCCACGAACAGCACCCCGCGATCCGGCAGCGCCCGTCCTTCCGGCTGCACGGCCGGACATTGCGGCTTGAGCCCGCCATCGTACCACGTCACCTTTACCGGCGGCTTGTCACCGCGCGGGCCGAACGTGTAGTAGACGATCTCCCCATACGGCGCGATCTCCGCATCCGTGTACCCGGCCGGCAGCGCTTCGATCGTCTGCGGATTCTGCAAGTCCAGCGCCCACATCGCGGCATCGAGGTCATGACATCCGAAATCGCCCAGCGTCCCCGTGCCAAAGGCCCAGAAATCGCGCCACTTCACCGGCGCATACGCCGGATCATACGGCCGGGGCTCGCGCGGCCCCAGCCACAGATCCCAGTTCACGCCGGGCGGAACCGCCATCCCCGCCGGCCGGCCCCGCAGCAGCGGATTCCATCGCCCCGCGCCGACCCAGGCGTGTACCTCGCGCACCGTCCCGATCACGCCATCCCACAACCACTCCACCGTCAGCCGCATCCCTTCCTTCGAGTGCCCCAGGTTCCCCATCTGCGTCGCCACGCCCGTCTCCTTTGCCACCTGCGCCACCATCCGGCACTCGGCAATATTGTGTGTCAGCGGCTTCTCGCAGAACACATGCTTGCCCGCCCGCATACACAGCACCGACACATACGCATGTACATGATCCGGCGTCGCACACAGCACGGCATCAATCGACTTCTCCTTCTCCAGCATGATCCGGAAGTCTTCATACTCCGCACACTTGAAGTTCGGCGTCTTGGCCGCGTACGCCTGCTCGATTTCCGCCTTGACCGGCCGCCGCCCGCCCAGCCCCTTGTAGTAGTACGCCTCCAGATCCTCCACCTCGATCGGATCCGCGATGGCCATCACCTGGCAATCCGCCTGTGTAAACAACTCCCGGATATTGCTTCTCCCCTGTCCGCCCGCCCCGATCAGCGCCAGGTTGACTTTCTCGCTTGGCGCCACGAACCGCGGCCCGCCCAGCACATGCCGCGGCACAATCGTCACCGCCGCCGCCAACGCCGCCGACTTCAACACCGCCCGACGCGAAACCGTCATAGTGGCCTCCGGTAGAGTTGTCGCGGGATTGTCCGCATCCCCGGCCTGAACGCAAATCGCCGAACCTGCGGTCTCCTCCCAATGCGTTACACTTCCCAATCTTCAATGCTCAACCCTGTAACGCGACTGAATTCGTTCACATTGTGGGTTACGAGCGTAACTCCGTTTGCAATTGAGATCGAAGCGATCAACAGATCGTTGGGACCAATCGGTGTCCCCAAGGCCTGCAACTGCGCGCGAATGCCGCCATAAATCTCGGCCGCCGCATCATCGAAAACAAGCGAAGTAAAGCGAGCGAGAAAGTGTTTTTGGCGCTGCAGTGTGCCGGCGGGGTCTGTACTGCGGGCCGCGCCGAAAAACAACTCCGCCTTCACCACCGAGCAAACCCGAATATCGGCCGGATCAGTGGCGTCGATGTGCTGCTTCAACTTCGGAGCGCGTCCATTCAGATAGCGAATGCAGGCATTTGTGTCAAGCACCCACTTCATTCCAATGCCTCTCGCTGCTCAAATTCACCCTGCGGTTGGCGCTCAAGCCCCAATCCCGCACAGGAACCATACGTCTCCTCAACAAAGCGGTGCCAATCGGCCGCGTTGCTCTTCCCGTCGCCGACGGGTGACACCGCCCTGATTGTAACTACCACGTCGGCGCCGGCCTCGGACTCCCCCAGTGAGACATGTAAATCCAGCACACCATCCGAGCCCACGCGGGATTGAAATTCGATTGTCTCAGGCATCGAAACCTCCGCTTACTTGGTATTGGATTGTAGCACCGATGAACCCGTATGCAAAAACAGGTCATTAACCCGCCTTTTCCTTACCCGCGGCGGCTCATAACCCCAACTGAAACATCTGCAACCCGCGCTCGTTCACATGCTCGCCCATGATCCCTTCACCCGCGCCGACGCAGGCGCCGGCGCGTTCGTGGGCTGTCGGTAGAGCATCGATCCAGGTCCGCAGATCATCCCACTGCTTGGCCTGCGCCATCGCTTCGGCAATCGAGCGGCAACCCATTGCCTGATGGGGAGGGTCGGTGACGTTCTTGAGTTGGCGCTGAGCTTCGGCGACTTGGCCGCGTTTGGCCATTCCTTCGACGATTCCCCAATACACAGATGATTTCTCGGCGTCATCCTTGATGCTGCCGAGCAGGCTCGTCGCCATCTGAATCTCTCCCGCCCGGCCAAGGGCGCGGGCGATATCGCATATTTCCCAAGGTAAGCCATCCGAACTCAAGCGCTCGGCGGCTGGAATGGCAGCGGTCGCGTCATCGGCCAGTTGCACGCTGGCCAGACAGCCCGCAATATCACCGGCGGAGGCTTGCGTTTCCGCCGGTTGGCGAAATGAGCGAGCCCTGAGTCGCAAGTCCGCGATGGTGTCCGTGGCCGCCCGGGCGAGCCGGAGCGATTCGATCGCCCCGGGTTTGTCGCTATGCCTGCACTGGGTCGAGGCGATCATCGGGGGAATGAGCCGGGGACGCAGCTAGTGAACATCAAGAGACTACGTAACAGTCGCACATGGAAAACGGGGCGGAAAGCGGGTCGGGTGCGATCGTCCCGCTGGCACGCCCGGCGACCTCCCCAATCCCCGCCACGCCGCCACCAGAATCGGATTCGTCGCGTCGTTGCGTGAGGTCTGGCATTCCTCTTCCCGAAAAGCCATCCGCGGATAGCGCGGATGCCGCAGATGTGAATGTTGGTGGAAAACGCATCGCCGCACCAACAAGCCAGCCGTCCGGGGAGGATTAGGAGTAAGATGAAGAGTAAGATCATGAAGATGAGTAAGAGAAAGAGCAGGAGCAAGATTAGGACTCCGAAGCGCGGCGCCGCGATCATCCAATCCTGCTCTTACTCTTCATCCTGCTCCTGATCGTCTTCCTAATCCTGATCTTCATCTTAATCTTGCTCCTCTGCGACGGCGGCTATCCGAGTTACCCGCGGCCACTCCGCCCGTCTTCGTGTCTCTTCGTGCTTCTTCCTGGGCCACAATCCCG
>JBEKVL010000594.1:0-4552 GCA_049514055.1 Tepidisphaeraceae bacterium
CCGCGCGGCGGATGCTGCGGGCTGGCGGCTTTGAGATCGTGCGGAGCGTCTCCCTCTTCTACTTCCCGCGCTTGCTCAAGTGGCTCCGCCCGGCCGAGACGCTGTTGGCCGGGCTGCCGCTGGGGGCGCAGTATCTGGTCCTGGGGCGCAAGGCGTAGTCCCGTAGGGTGCGATTCATCGCACCAATCCCGTGCGGCGTCTGCAAATACCTCATGGCGCCACAAGTGGAACCACAGGCGGGATTCCTCTGCTCGAACAATGCACGCTGACGGTACAATATGAATGATGATTCGCCTGGTTCCAGTCTGGCCGATACTCTGCTGCCTGATCTCCACAGGCTGCGTACAATCCGAGGCCGACCGCCCACCGGCTCGGCCGCCATCGATTTCCGCCACGGCGGCATCGGCAACGCGGCCCGTCGGTGAACTCGACCCTGCCGCCAGGTTCTTCACGATTCGCGACCGCGCCCGCAAGATCACCTACGTCGTCAACATGAGCGTTAATCTGGAACGCTTTGACGATGTCAGATGCGAATTGGGTCGCACGATTGCCGCACTCGATCCGGCGCAGTCGTTCAACATCGTTCTCGTCGGCGGAGCAAAACAGCAGTGGCTCACTCGCAGATTCCTGCTTCCGGCCAATTCCCGCAACAAAGAACTCGCCCTCAAACATATCGAGAGCTATTACGTGTCCGGAATGTACGACTGTTGCGATCTCTTCCGAGATATCTTTGCCCAGGAACCGCAAGTCGTGTATTTCCTCGCAGACGGCTTCATCGGGGCCAAGGACCAGGTACGTCTTTGCACCGAACTGGCAAAGGCCCGCCGCATCCGCGTGAATACGCTTGGGTATGTCTCCGGGAACCTCAAACCCGAAGCAGGTGATCTTGATTTTCTTGATTCGCTCAAAATGCTGGCCCGCGAATCGGGTGGCACTTTCCGTCAACTCACGGACAGCGACTTGTCTCCCCAATGAGAACGCACGACTTTGCCCGCGGATGTCGGCCGATCTCCACGGCCGGAAATCCGCCGAACGATCAAGAGTGAGGCTCGCAGGATCGCCCGGTCAACTGAAAACGTCTATGATGCCTGCCATGCTTCGCCGGCTACATGTAAATAGCCTTCGCCCCGGCCTGCTCGAACTCGACGAGCGGCAGTCGCATCATGCGCGCGATGTCCTGCGCCTACAGGCCGGCGACGTCGTCGAGCTTTTCGACGATGGCGGCCAGACGACGTCGGGGCGCATCGTGACGGTCGCGCCGCGCGTCCAGGTGGAGGCCGGGGTTGTGCTAACACCGGCGGCGGATTCGGTGCGGATCGTCCTCGCCTCGGCCATTCCCAAGGGCTCGCGCGCCGACTGGATGGTCGAAAAACTCAGCGAACTGGGCGTCGCCTGTTTCGTGCCGCTGCTGTCGGCCCGGAGCGTCGTGCAGGCCGGGGGACAGAACAAGCGGCAGCGCTGGCAGCGGCTGGCCGGGGAATCGGCCAAGCAATGCCGGCGGGCGGGGATCATGCGGATCGAAGACCCGAGCGAACTGGCACAGGTGCTGGCACGGCATGGCGGCGCGGGCTGGTTCTGCTCAACGACGGCGGGAGCCATCTCGGCAAAACAGGCGGCCGAGGCAGTCGGGCCGGACTGTCGCGAGCTGCTGCTGCTCGTCGGCCCCGAAGGCGGCTGGACCGAGGCCGAGGAAGCCCTCATGCGGCAGCGAGGCTTGACGCCCGTATCGCTGGGGACGACCATTCTTCGCGTGGAAACGGCGGCCATGGCGGCGGCGGCCGTCGCGGGTATCATGCTCGGAGTTCACGCTTCGGCGTGTCTTGCCGGCGACTCCACAAGAGGACACGCCGAAGCGTAAGCCCCGAACGTATTCAACCGGGAGACAGAGTTGAGCCAATATCCCCCCGCGTATCCGTCCGGCCCGATCCCTTACCAGTCGCCGGGGCAGCAATTCGACCCGCTGGCGGATCTGCTGGCGCCGGCGAAACGGGCGAGTGCGCTGATGATCGTGATCGGAAGCATCGGCATCGCCTGTGGACTATGCACCGGGCTGCTGGGACTGGCCTGGGACGCGGTGATGCGTTCGGCAAATCCCGCCGATGTGGCGAACCTGATGCAGATCCAGTCCCAGTTCGGCATTTCGGTCAAGGTCATGCTGCTCGTAGTGGCCGGGGGCTCGCTGGTCGCGGGGCTGCTGTTCCTGGCCCTCGGCATCGTCGTACGCGGCGGCGGGGCCATCGGCGTCTATGCGTCGATGGTGCTGGCCGTGCTCGTCAGTGTCTACGTCGCGTTCAATGCCGTAACATTGATGGCTTTCGGGGGCAACGGCCCGCCTTCGCAGATCGCCGGCGGCCTTTGCTTCACGGTATTCGGCCTCGGCGGCATGATATTGCTGCTGATCTGGCTGGGGCAGGCGGCGCGGAACATCCGGCGCATCCGGGAGCTGAAGGACTACCAGCAAAACTACTACCTGTACGCCCAGCAGCAGGCGGCATATCAGCAGAACCCCTATGGCCAGGGCGCCTGGCCGGGATATCCTCCGCAGCAACAGCCGCCACAGCAGCAGCCTCCGCAGTATCCCAACTGGCCGCCGCAACCGCCGCAGGGATGAACGGTTGGGCTGCTTTCGCTGAAGTGAAGACGAAAGCCCCGGATGGAGCGACAGTAGCGCTCGTTGCCATGCACCGTTGCCACGACTACCGCCGCCGCTTTGCCGCGACGCCTCAGGCCATCGGCAATCGGTGGATCGACGTGTTCATCGAGATGGAAGCGTAGAGCGATCGGCGCCCGAGAGTTTTTCCTCTATATAGCAGCGAATCAATCGAGCACAATCAATCCACTGGAGTGCATCGGGTCTACTCCATCGCCTTCCCATCGACCTTCACATTGATCAGCCGCACATTGTCGGCATTGCTGATGGCGTTGGGGCTGGCGACGTTATCGAAGGTGCAGTCCTGCATGGTGATGTCGGTGATCTTCGCCGATTCCGACAGGCCTTCGATGACGATGGCTTTGGGGACGTTGCTGAACTTGCAGTTGCGGATGTCGATGCGGCGGATGGCGGGCGTGTAGGGGCCGGGGCCTTTGCTGTATTTCAGGGTCATGTGGATGCCGGCCACGCCGGCTCTGCGGATCGTGCAGTTGCGGATGAAGACATCCTCGATGACCCCGCCGCGCTCGGAACTGGTCTTCAGACGGATGGCCATGTTCAAGTCGGGGCTGTCGAGGATGCAGTCTTCGGCGAAGACGTTGCGGATATCCCCGGCGGTTTCGGAGCCGCAGGTGATGCCGCCGTGGCCGTTCTTCATGGTGCAACCACGGATGATGATGTTCTGGCATGGAATGTTGACGCGGTGGCCGTCGCGATCGCGGCCGGATTTGACGGCGATGCAGTCATCGCCGGTGTTGAACGTGCAGTTCTCGATGAGCACATCGGCGCAGGAGTCGGGGTCGCAGCCGTCGGTGTTCGGGCCGGAACCGACGACCGTCACGCCACGGACGGTCACGTTCGTGCAATACAGCGGATGGATCGTCCACATCGGCGAACTCTTTATGGTGATGCCCTCGACCAGCACGTTCTTGCAGCGGACGGTCTGAAGGAGATTCGGCCGAAGAAAGTGGCCATCGCCGAAGACACGCTGGGCCACGGGGACATCGGCGTTGCCCATGTTCTCGAGGTCGGCGACATCGCCACGGGCCGGCTTGGTCCAGGCCCACCAGTTGGAGTTGTTGGCCTGGCCGTCGAGCGTGCCCTTGCCCGTGACGGCGATGTTCTCCTGCTCGAAGGCGTAGACCAGCGCGGAATAGTTCATGACCTCGATGCATTCAAAGCGGGTGAAGACCGCGGGGAGATATTGCTTTGCGTCGGTGCTGAACTTGATGGTGGCGCCTTCGGCGAGGTGAAGGTCAACATTGCTTTTGAGGTGGATCGCGCCGCTGAGCCATGTGCCGGCCGGCACAACCACCCGGCCGCCACCGGCGGCGCTGGCGGCGGCGATGGCCTTGCGGAAAGCATCGGTGCAGTCGGAGACGCCGTCCGGCTTGGCGCCGAAGTCGAGGATAGAGAAATCGCGGTTGGGGAAGACGGGGGCTTTGATCCGCGCCAGGATCGCCGGCACCTGATCCCACGACGTGGGTTCGGCGGCCGAGCCGGCGGAAACGAGCGCCGTGAGAACGAAGAAGACGGCGATGCACCGCGAAACCCGTTGGCGGAGAATCGACGCCATGAGAGCCTCATCGTATGAGAGCATGGAAGTGCGGAGGGCACGGAGGAAAGTGGACTGGGCGTCGGTGGTTTCGGGGATTCTCGGCATAAAAGGCTCCTGTGAAATGGGTTATGGATTTGAGGTTGTGAGTATTGAGGGGTTTCAAACCCCGTCCCGAGCCCGTCCCGATGGCGTTCAAGACAAGCGACGAAACGACGGAGCGACGAAGGGGTGGAGCAAGCGGCATGGAGGGACGACATGGGGTGTCCCGGGGCGTTCAGGAAGCCGTCCGGAAGCCGTCCGGTTGAGGATGGAGAAGCGAGAATTGAGAAGCGAGGAGAACGGCT
>JBEKVL010000595.1:0-4549 GCA_049514055.1 Tepidisphaeraceae bacterium
CAGGGGTTTCCCGAAAATCACTTGTGGGTTATTTGATCGGCTCTTGTCCCGATATACCGACAACAATGTGTGGAACAACGAGGGTCTCGCCCAGGGCTAGACCCTGCCGCCGCGCCGGGCTTGCTCCGTCCGGTGCAGCCGGATCAGGGCCAGTTGCAGTTCGGTGATTTCCTGAAGCAGACGCTTGAGCCGCCGATGTTCCTGCACCCACGCTTGAACCTCTTCCTTGAGATCCTCGGGGACATAAACCGTGCGGGTTTTGCCACGCTGCTTGAGGGTCAACTGGCAACCTCCGCCCCGCTGGACGCCGAGCGAGGCGGCCAGGGGCGGGCAGCGGGGCGCGAGTTGCTTGACCCGGGCGTCCCGCATCCGTCGCAGCAGGGTGGGGTGTTCGGGAAGTTTCATGGCGGCTCCTTTCTATACTAAGTATACATACTTAGTACAGAAATGCAAGCAAACCGCCGGTGCGAAAAGAATATTTCTTGGGAAAATGACCCACCACGCCTCGATCCGCGCCGCCCAAGCCATCCCACGGCCGCTACGGCCGATCCCGGAGGTGCGACAAATACCTGCTCGTCAGGGCTGCAGGCTCTGGGCTCGAAAGCGCGATCGAACCGGTCACCCGTTACCGCTAACATGACGAATGCTCAATTTGGCGCACGGGCAAGAACATTTTTGTAGATAATAAGGGCTCTGGACGGCAAGAGCCCACACAGCGGGGACGTTGATCCTCCCAGCCTGAGCCGGGTAACACGCAGGGGCCCCAGGATCCTGACAGCACTGGGCGGGGGCGTAGCCATACGGCATCAGGCCCCACCACGGGAGAAGGCGTTTTTGTCGCGGGCGGCGGAAACGGCCGTGTCGTAAGTGATCTCGCCACGCTTGTAGAGATCTTGCAGGGCCGAATCCATGGTCTGCATCTGATGTTTACGCCCGGTCTGAATCTCGCTGATGATCTGGTGAGCATCGCCTTCGCGGATGCAGTGCCGGACGGCCGGCGTGGCCACGCAGATCTCGCAGGCCAGCACCTGGCCCTTGCCGTCGGCGCGCGGGAGAAGGTTCTGGGCGACGATGGCCTGAAGTGAGTTGGACAACTGGTACATGATGCTATTCTGCTGCTCGGACGGGAAGATGCTGTATATGCGCTGTATTGTCTGTACGGCATCAGGCGTATGCACGGTGGCGATCACGAGGTGTCCGGTCTCGGCGGCGCTGAGGGCGGTGGCCGTAGTTTCCAGGTCGCGCATCTCGCCGACAGCGATGACGTCCGGATCCTGACGCAGAACATGAATCAACGCCTGCCGGAACGACGGTGTGTCGGTATGAACTTCTTGTTGGACCACGATGCTCATGCAGTTGTCGTGGGTGTATTCAACGGGGTCCTCGATGGTGATAATCTTGCAGCGACGCTCGCGGTTGATCACATGCACCATGTAGTTCAGCGTCGTCGTCTTGCCGACGCCGGTAGGTCCCGTGACTAGGATCAGGCCGGCGGGTCTGCGCGTCAGCTCAGCTACCACCGCGGGCATCCGGAGTTACTCGCGGTTGCGGATCACAGACTCCGAGAGACGGATGGACATCTCCGGGCATCCGCTTCGGTAATAGGCGCTGGTGCGGAACCGGCCGACGCCGGGCCACTCGCGGGAGAAGCATAGTTGCCACTGTTCCTCGAAAATACGCTGCTGCTTCTCGTTGAGAAGTTCGCCGAGGAACCGGCGCAGCATCTCCTCGTCCAGCGGTTCGGCCTTGGCGACGCGGATGTCGCCGGAAACGCGATAGGCGGGCGCGATTCCGCGTACGAGGTGGACGTCGCTGGCGCCGGCTTCGCGGCCGGCCCGAAGGATTTGATCCAAGGTGATTGTCATGGTGTTATGGTCCTGCTGTGCTGTCGCCGGTGAGAATGCCTTAGTGGTTCAGCCTTTTCCGAACAGCCTGCGAAAGAACGCGCGGAAAGACGAGCCACCCGCGTCGAGTTCCTTGATTCGGCGTTCGGCGTCTGCGTGATTGGGTGAGATCTCAAGGCAGCGGCCCAAGCTCTTGCGAGCCGCGCCGCTGAAGCCGAGTCTGGCCTCGCAGACACCCTGCTGATACCAGCAAAAGGCCTGTTCGGACGCCTTCTCGACCGCCGTGCGGGCTCGCGTAAGTGCCTTGGCCGGCATGTTGTAGTAAAGGTAGATGAGAGCGATTTCGACGAGGACGAGCCAGTCCGGGTCGATCTGAATGGCTTTGTCAAAACAACAGACGTCGATCGAATCGCGGCAGGCCACCATCAGTTCCCCGCGGACCATCCACATGTAGGCGCTCTGGCCAGGCTGCCCCAGCGCCGTGTCCGAGACCGCCTGTGCCTGAGCGAGGTCGCCGTTACGACAGAGAGCCTGGGAGCGTCCGGCCATGAGATCGCCGTTGGACTTGAACAGCTCCAGTGCCTTGCGGCTCCAGAGTTCGGCCTCGGGATATTCGCCAAGCTGCACCAGCATCTGCACCTGGCCGACCCAGCAGGCGACCAGCGAGCGATCCAGTTCCAAAGCACGGGAATAGTAACGCAGGGCCGTTTCGTAGTGGCCGTTGCGTCGGCACTGGTCGGCCATTTCCGTCCAGTTCTTTTCGTCATAGGCGGATTCCTGGCGTTGGACCGGCGTCATCGCCGGCTGCGTCTGCTGCTGATCCAACTCCAATCGATGGAAACGCGTCATTCGTCGGCCTTCCTGAACTAAAGCGAGCCCATTCGCCACAGCGGGTGAGTTCGCAGGAATATGTGGCCCAGTATGCTGCCCCGCGGGACGTAACTCAAGTGTGTCCATACCGGCTCCGGCATTCCTTTGGTGAGGAATGGTGTTGTCGTCGGCAGGATCAGGTAGTGCCCAGGCGGAACCTTAAACTCCAGGTGATCCGGGAGCATTCCGGGGTTCAACGGCCTGAGTGCGGATGGCTGTTCGTTGACGAGCAGTTGCCCTGCCTGCCAGCGCACATCATCGCCTGGGCCGGCCAACACGCGATCGAGTCTGGCCCCTGCCTCGACGTAAATGCCCTCCTGGTTTCCGAATCGATAATTCGGCACATCATAGAGCACCACATCGCCAAGTTGCGGCTCGGACGCGCGATAGGACCGACGGTTGACCAAGACCACATCGCCGTCGTGTATGGATCCCATCGTCCACTGCATCACCATGGGTTCGTACACGAGTCTCAGTGCATGGTTTAGCGGTAGATAGAGTACTGTGAACAGCAGCACAGAGACCAACACCGAACGGGCTAACTGGCCGCGGATGCTCGGTTCCGGCGACAATTGATTGATGATATCGAGCGCGGCCGAGGCGTGAACGCTGAAGGCCAAGCCCACCAGGATGCTGCCCCAGATTGTGCCCAGCATTAGCAGTCCAGGCACCAGCAGGACCAGGAAACTCCAGAGGAAGAGTTGGCCACGCAGCCGCTGGCCCAGAAAGAAGTGAGACCAACCCGGAATCGGAATCCGCAGCAACGCCGGGAGCTGCCGGGGTGCGTCGTTGATTAGTGCTCCAATATGCCGGCACCGGACGGCGATCCACGTGTCGCGCAGCCCAGCCCCCATCCGGCCGAGCGGTAGGATACGCCGTAGCCACCTGATTGTCCGGCCTGCCCGCGGCGGATGGACATCGATTGTCGCTTCCGCCAGGCGCATCGACGTGCCGCACCGGCCGCAGACGGCGCTGCCGGGCAGGTTCTCGAAATGGCAGTTGGTACACTGCATGTCGGGACCACCAGTCAATCCATACGGTGCTCAGCGTTTCTGCTTCACGTCAACCCGCCTCTGAATCTCCACTGCCGCCTCGTAGAACTCGGCGGTCTTCTCACGCTCTTCTTCCCGTCCGATGATCTGGGTAAAGAGATCGGCGTATTCCATGCACGCCTCACCCTTGATCCCCTTGGTGCGCACGGTTACTTTGCCACTGGGGCTGATTTCGATTTCCAGTTCCTGTGCCGCCATGGTCGCCTCCTTAATTGACTCGGACGCGGATCTTGACTGTGTTGTCGGCGCTCACCTGCTCGTCCACGATCGACATGTGATGGTCCTTCATCTCCGTGACGATGCGGTGGTAGACATATTGCTGGGTGACGCGGCCGATCAGTTCCTCGCCGATGCGGCGCAGTTCCGCCTTGGAGTGTCCCTCGCCCTCCATGCAGAGCTTGAGCGCGCCGCGGGCATCGCGGCTGAAGACGGCGCGCACGCATTCCCGCTCGACGACGATCTCCCGCGCGGGAGCATTCTGAAGAACCTCGCTGTCCTCGACCTCGATCTCCTCGCGAACCCTCGGTTTGTTCTTCACGGTGTCAGGGACGGTGGCCGCTCCCCTAGCAATGCTGAAGCCCATCTGCGAGATCGCGGCCGTGACGGCGGCCGTGATGACGGGCCAGCCCGCGATGATTAGTGGCGTGATCACAACAACAGAACTCATGCGTGACTCCTCTCAGGTGAACTATGTCGTGACTCGTTACAATTCGATCTTGCGCCTCATTTCCGACGGGGCTATCGCCAGGTATCCAGATGCCGGACGGGCCCGGCCTTGAGCCC
>JBEKVL010000596.1:0-4541 GCA_049514055.1 Tepidisphaeraceae bacterium
GAGCGGACGACTCAATCTCTCCGGCGGCGCCACCTTCAATTTCCCGGCCGGGCTGCTCAACTGGAGCGGCGGGGCCATCGGCAACGACACGCTCAATATCACTGGATTCCTGACCCTGTCCGGCGGGAGCGACAAGACGCTCGATAGCGGCGGGGTGCTGAACAACACCGGCACGATCGTCCAGGCGGCCGGCCGGCTGATACTGTCCAATGGCACTGTTCAGAACCAGGCAACGGGTGTATACGACTTCCAGACCGACAACGTCATCACCACCAATGGCGGGAGCAACGTCTTCAATAATGCGGGAATCCTCAAGAAGTCGGCCGGCACGGGCACATCAACGCTCAACGCGCCCTTGAGCAACACCGGCACCGTCCAGACCACAACGGGAACGCTCACCTTGAACGCGGGGGTGGCACAACTCAGCGGCGGCACGCTGTCGGCCGGCACCTGGAACGCGCTGAACGGCTCCACGCTCGACATCCCGAACCTCGGCTCCATCACCAGCAACAATGCGTCGGTCACGCTGAGTGGGGCTGGTTCGGTCTTTGCGCCCATTAACGCCCTGGCGACCAACACGGGAACGTTCAACCTGCTGGGTGGACGTACGTTCACGACGGCCGGCGCATTCGATAACCAGGGCACGCTCTCGATCGGTGCGGCGTTCGATGTCAGCGGCACCTTCACTCAGGCAGCCACCGGCATCCTGAACGTGAACATCGGCGGCACACCAGCTTCCAACCTCTATGGCAAACTCATCAGCGCCGCGGCGGCGATGCTCGACGGCACGCTGAACATCGGTCTCTACGGAGGCTATGGCCCTTCGGCCGGACAGACGTTCTCCGTGCTGAACTTCCCGTCCAGAACCGGGAGCTTTGCACAAACCGCCGGGCTGTCGATCGCTGGTTTGCAGTACTTCCAGGTTGCGACCACCAGCACGGCCGCGACCCTCCGCGCCATCGCCGACACGGCGGACATTCAGCCCGCTCTCGGCGCCATTCCGGCCACCGGATTCGTCGGCCAGAACCTCACCATCCGGTTCAGCGTGCGCAATACCGAAACCGTACCGACGTTTGGCAGCACCTGGACAGACTCAGTCTATCTGTCGACAAGCGCGGTGCTCGACAGCAGCGCCATCCTCCTCGGCCAGGTCGTCCACAACGGGCAACTGGCCGGCCGGGCAAGCTACAACGCTACGCTGACTGCCCAGCTTCCGCCGATCACGCCCGGCGATTACCACGTCCTGGTCCAGGTCGACAGCGACGGCGGGATCCCGGATTCCGGGCCGGACAACAATATACAGGTCTCCACCACCACCATTCACACTGATATGAACGCCCTGACCTCCGGCGTCACCACGACCGTGTCCGTGGCCGCGGGACAGAACCTCTACTACCGTCTCGACGAGCCGGCCGGGTTGGACATCATGCTCTCGGCGCTCCTGGGCAAGCTCCACCAGGCCGAGATCTACGTTCGTGGTGGCCAGTTGCCGGACACCGGCAATTACGATCTCAAAGCCGGTGACAATGGAACGCTGCACCTGAGCATCCCGATCCTGGACACCGCCTCGTCGCCGTATTTCGTGCTGGTGCGCGGGCTCGACGGCGCCGGTGGCGGCGTGCCTGTTGCCATCAGCACGCGACAGATGGGCTTCGAGATCGTCTCCTCGTCCCCGACACTGGTCCCCAACACCGGCACCACCGACATCACCATCACCGGCTCGCATTTCTCGAGCAATACTACGGCGTCCCTCGTTTTCCCCGGCGGCGCGGCCATCCAGCCGACCAGCGTCGACTTCTCCAACAGCAACATGCTCATCGCCCATTTCGACCTCACGGGCGCCGTCCCCGGCAACTACGACCTGCACCTCCAGGACAGCGGACAGACCGCCGTCTCGCCCGCGGCGGTGCGAATCTCCTTCGCCCAGGCCAACCACTCCGGCACGCTGACCGCCGGCGAACACTGGTTCAACGGTTTCGTCCATTACGTCACCGGCACCCTGGTCGTGCCGAACGGCGTGACGCTAACCATCGATCCCGGCGCCATCGTCAAGTTCGCGGCGTTCGCAGGCATCGAGGTCGATGCGGGCGGAACGCTCATCGCCCAGGGCACGCTCACCCGCAACATCATCTTCACCAGCATCAGCGACGACTCCCACGGCGGTGATACCAACGGCGATGGCAACGCGACCGCGCCGGCGGCCGGCAACTGGGGCACCATCTACGTCGCCGGCTCCGCGTCGTTTGACCATGCCCAGGTTCTCTACGGCGGCGGCAATCCGGCCGGTAGCTGGAGCGCAACGGCCTCCATCCGCACGGCCGGCGGGACGCTCACCTTCGCCGACAGCATCATGAGCCAGTCGTTCTTCGACGGCATCCTCGCCTGGGGCGGCACCGTCAACGTCACCAACAGCATCTTCACCGGCATCGACCGGGCGATCTCCGCGCACCCCGGCGGCGTGGTCACCGTCACCAACTGCACCTTCGACAACAATCGTATTGCCCTGCTCAGCCATGGCGGCAACATCACGATCAACAACTGCGTCGTCTACAACAGCAGCGGCGCTGGCATCGAGTTCGACTTCGGTGGAGTGCCCAGCGTTCACTACACCGACGTGTTCACCACCGTTCCCAATGCCGTGAACTATGCCAACATGGCCGACCAGACCGCATCCAACGGCAACATCTCTGCCGATCCGAAATTCCGTGATCCCTCAATGGGCGACTACCGGCTAGGCTACCTCTCCCCTGCCATCGATGCCGCCGACGGCACCCTCGCGCCCGCGACCGATTTCGCCGGCGTCTCACGCTACGACGACCCGCGAACGCCCAACACCGGCATCGCCGCGAGCAACGGCACTTTCGCCGACATCGGAGCGCTCGAGTTTGTCGAGTCGGCCCCGTCGTCGCTCGACCTCGTGGTCTCAAGCGTCTCCGGCCCACCGCAAGTCTCGGCCGGGCAGACCGCGGTCGTCCAGTGGACCGACGTCAACAACGGCACCGATGTCGTTCGCGGCTCGTGGCACGACGACATCGAACTCATCAGCCAGACGACCGGCGGCGGCGTGGTCCTGCTCGACGCGGGCGAGGTCGTGTCATCGGCCACCCTCAGTCCCGGCCAGGGCGCGACGTTCTCCGCCGAGATCACCGTGCCCTACGGCACGGAGGGTGTCTGGCGGTTCCAGGTCCACACCAACAGCCGCGGCGAGATCTTCGAAGGCCAGAACTACGGCAATAATACCACCGCCTCGGTGCAGACGACCATGCTTGTCGATCCACACCTCACCGCGGGCACGACGGCCGGGGGCACCTTCGCCGTCGTCAACAGTGGTTTGCTGTTCAAGATCCACCCCACACCCGGCGTCGATACGCTCTTCACGCTCGGGCGCGCCGATGCCGGAAACACCGACATCTTCATCAGCGCCGGCGTCGCTCCGACCACGACGACATTCGACACCCACTCCGCCGGCTCCGGCCAGACCGCGACCTTCGCGATCCCCGCCGCCCGTGACGTTGACTACTACATCCTGCTTGTCCCGCGCACGCTTTCGGCCGGACCCGTCGCGTTCACGCTCGACAGCGCGATCGCGCAATACAGTATTACCGGCATCGGGCTCAGTCAGGGCGGCAACGCGGGCTCCGTCACCGTTCCCATTCTCGGCGCGGGCCTGCGACCCGGCGCAACGGCGACACTCGCTGCTTCCGGAGTAACGCTTGCCGCGACAACGGTATACTTTGAAGACTCCACACACATCTACGCGACCTTCGATCTCACCGGTCTCGCGGCCGGAACGTATGATCTGAAAGTCACGCAGAACGGCGTCGACCGCGCGCTCCCGGCGGCCTTCAACGTCGTCGCCGGCACTCCCGCCAACCTGCAGATGAAGATCCTCATGCCGCCGCTGGTTCGCACCGGCAAGGAATTCACCGCCACGGTCCAATACACCAACGTCGGCAACCAGGATGTGCCGGCGCCTTTCGTCCTGGTCACCAGCCCGACCGGCAACCAGTTGCGGCTGAGCACCAATTCCACGCCCGGCAGCTCGGTTCAATTCCTGGCGATCAGCCCCGACGGCCCGGCCGGAGTCCTGCGCCCCGGCGAGACCGCCAGTGTCGATCTGCGCGTGGTCGGCATCCTTGGCACCAACTCCCTCGTGCCCTCCTGGAGCGGCACGGACAACACCGACACCGTCGATTGGGCCGCCATCAAGGCGACCGTGACCGTCGAGAACGTCCCGAGCAACTGGAACTCAATCTGGAGTGCTCGCATCCAGAGCGCCGGCACGCACGTCGGCGACTACATCCGCCTGCTCGACACCGGCGCCACCCTCCGCGGCACGCGCAGCGGTGTCCGCAGCAACAGCATTCAGGACAACCTCAACTTCCTCGTGTTGCAGGCACTGCTCGACGACGCCTCCCATATCTCCGGCAACGTCTATCTCAACGACACCAGCCACCCGCTCGCAGGCGTCATCGTCCAGGCCACCAGCACTACCACCGGACTGAGCTATTCCAGCATGACCTTCGCCGACGGCCTGGTGC
>JBEKVL010000597.1:0-4540 GCA_049514055.1 Tepidisphaeraceae bacterium
CGACCCGGCCGGCGACGCCTGGATTCCCGGCGAGTGCGACGTCTCCATCCGTCCCGGCTGGTTCTATCACCCGGCCGAGGATGTCAAGGTGAAGACGGCCGACCAGCTCGTCGATCTCTACTTCAAGTCCGTCGGCCGCCTTGCCGGGGGCGATCCAGATCTTGGAGTTGACGACGGACCAGCAGGGATCGCCGGCGGTGCCGCGCTCGTTGCCGATCCAGCGCACGCCCGGGCCGGCATCGGAGAACATCAGGGCCTTGGGTTGCAGCTTGAGCACCAGTTCATGCACGGCCGGCCAGTCGTAGACCTGGCGCTTGCCGTTGGGGCCTTCGCCGCAGGCGCCGTCAAACCAAACCTCGGTGATCTCGCCGTAGTTGGTCAGCAGTTCCGTAAGCTGGTTGCGGTAATACTCGTTGTACCTGGGCGAATCGCCGTAGCTGGGAGCGTTGCGGTCCCACGGGGAGAGATACAGTCCGACCTTCAGCCCCTCGGCCCGGGCCGCATCGACGAACTCACGCACCACATCGCCCTTGCCGTCCTTCCACGGCGAGGATTTCACCGAGTGATTCGTGTACTTGCTCGGCCAGAGGCAGAAGCCGTCGTGGTGCTTGGCCGTGAGGATCATCTGCTTGAACCCCCCTGCCTTGGCGGCCCTGGCCCACTGCCGGGCATCCAGCTTCTCGGGGTTGAAGATCTTCTCGTCTTCCTTGCCCTCGCCCCACTCGCGGTTGCTGAAGGTATTGACGCCGAAGTGGACGAACATGGTCTGTTCCAGCCGCTGCCATTCCACCTGCTGCGGCGTGGGCACGATCTTCATCGGCGCCGGCGGGGCGACGTCGGCGGCGAAACTCGCGGCGGCGAAAAGCGTAAGGACGATGCAGGGTATGCGACGGTTCATGGCTACGGTGTATCACGACGGCAGCTTCGCCGCAATTCCGAAATCCGAAATCCGAATCCCGAAAGAATACCAAATGAACAATGACCAATGATGCCCATCGTCCAGGAGCATGTCATTCGTCATTTGGGTTTCGGATTTGATTCGGAATTCGGGTTTCGAGTTTCGTCATTCCGCGAGCACGCGACCGCGGGTACAATTTCCCGCCATGCGTGACCCAAGGCTTATCAAACTCGCGGACGTGCTTGTAAATTACAGCGTGGACGTCAAGCCCGGGAACCTCGTCCGCATCAGCGGCGCGCCCGTCGGGCTGCCGCTGATCGCCGAGGTTTACCGCAAGGTGATCGAGGCCGGCGGGCATCCGCTGGTGCGGCTCAACCCGGAGGAACTCGGCGAACTCTTCATCAAACACGCCTCCCGCGAACAACTTGAGTACCTCAATCCCGTCAACGTCTTCGAGTACGAAAAGATCGACTGTTCCATCGGCCTCTGGGCCGAGGAGAACACGCGGTCGATGACCAACGCCGACCCGGAGAAGATGCGCCTCAGCCAGGCCGCCCGCAAGCCGCTCATGGACATCTTCATGAAACGGGCGGCCAGCAAGTCGCTCCGCTGGACCGGCACGCAGTTCCCCACGCAGGCCTGCGCCCAGGATGCCGAGATGAGCCTCGCCGAGTACGAGGACTTCGTCTTCGGCGCGGGACTGCTCGATCACCCCGACCCGGCCGCTTCGTGGCGGAAGGTCAGCGAAAAGCAGCAACGTCTGGCCGACTTCCTCAACGGCAAGAGCGACTACCGCGTGGTGACGGCCAACGGCACCGACATCCGCATGAGCGTCGCCGGCATGCGCTGGATCAACTGCGATGGACACGAGAACTTCCCCGACGGCGAAGTCTTCACCGGCCCGGTGCTGGACAGTGTGAATGGCCGGGTGTGCTACAGTTTTCCGGCCGTGCATCACGGCCGCGAGGTGCTGGATGTAGAACTGACCTTCAAGGACGGCAGGGTCGTCGATGCCTCGGCCTCCAAGGGCCAGGACTTCCTCTTCAAGATGCTCGACATGGACGGCGGCTCGCGGAGGTTCGGCGAGTGCGCCATCGGCACCAACTACGGGATCAACAACTACACGCGCAACACGCTGTTTGACGAGAAGATCGGCGGCACGGTCCATTTCGCGCTGGGCGCGGGCTATCCCGAGACGGGCAACTGCAACGAATCCGGCCTGCACTGGGACATGGTCGTGGACCTCCGCACCGGCGGCCACATCGAAATCGACGGCGTCAAGTTCGCCGAAAACGGCCGGTTCCTGCGCGAGGGATTCCCGAATCCGTGAGAGCGCCGGCGGGTGCGCCCGGACGTCCGGGCAAATCGCCAACTGTTTGCATCACGGGGGCTGTCATGCCGGGCATACTCGCGAAGCATCCGGCTTTGCACTCCGCGGCCAGATCCTTCGCGAGCACGCTCAGCATGACGGTTCGTGGCGGGAATGCGGCTTCCCAAGACACGTTCAGATCCCGGCTCCATCACGACTTCAACACAAACAGATACGCCGCCCCGCCGGAACCTTCGAACTTCTTCTCTTCCTGCGCCATCGCCCGCGCCCGCTCCAGCGACGGCAGCCGGTGGCGCATCCCCTGCGATGGATCGAACTCGAAGACGACCCAGAAGCGATCGCCACCGACCGTCTCCGGCAGGTCGATCGGATAGCTGATCAGGCTGTCGGCCTTCCGCCAATACGCCTGGAATATCTCGTGCGAATTTGTCCCCACCACGAAGACCCGCTCGTCCGGGGCGCGATTCCGCCGGAGATACTCCACAGCCGGGCGCAGATGCGACTCGTTGCGCGGCACCGCCAGATGCCACGCCGCCAGCGCGAATCCGACACCAACAGCGGCCACAGGAACCAGCGGACAGTATCGCTTCGCCCGCGATGGCACGATGGCCGGAAGAGCCTCGATACCCGCGGCCGCCAGCAGCAATACCGACGGCGCCAGGAAGAGCGTTACCCGTTTGCCCATGGGATACTGGTCGGCACACGCCGCCAGGAACACCACCGCCGCGGGAAACACCAGCACCGCAAGCAGTTGCCGGCGGTCCTGCCGATAAAGCCGCCAACCACCCACGAGGCTGATCGGAAAGATAAGCCAGCCCAGCGGGTCGTAGGAATAGTTCGCCACCCCCAGCATCCGGCCCACCGACCAGACCGGTACAACGGGCCAGCGATGCCAGTCGGCCATATAGTCCTTCCAGTACGAATACAGAGCGTGTGTGGATTGCGGCTCGATCGACAGTTTGTAGAGAATCAGAAACGACGCGGCCGGCACAGCCAGGCCGAGGAAATAGAGCCATCCCCGTCGTGGCCCGCGACAGACCGCCGGCGCCAGCGCCGGCACAACCCCCGCAAAGACGAAGATGGAAATCTCGGCCAGCCAGAACATCCCGGCCGCGACCAGCGACAACACCAGCAACCGCAGCCCTGCGGACTTATTCCGCGGCCCAACGGCGATCAGTGTCAGCACGATCGCCGCCAGCACGTCGGTGGAGTATTGCTTGACCTCGGCGGTGTGTTCCAGAAGTTTCGGGGACAGGCAGAACATCGCCAGCGCCGGCAGAGCGGCCGCCGGTGACAACACTCTTCTCGCCAGCAGCGCAAACAGCGGCAGGGCAATAATCGAGGCTGCAACCGGTGTGAGCCGGAAGCCGAACTCATCGGACCCCAGCAGCGTCAGCGAAGCCTTTACGGCCCAGAGAAACCCCGGCGGTGCGGTCTGGTCGTGGTCCAGGGCCCCCAGCAGTGCCGCATAGCCATGATTGTACACATTAAGTACAATGTAGGCTTCATCATGCCAGAATGAGATGCGGGCGAGATATTGGCCCAGGCGACAGACGACGCCGAAAAGGATGGCGGCGACGGTGACGGCGCCGGCATGGCGGATCAGCCATGTCTGCGGTTGGGCGGGGTCGGGAACATTCGGGCGATCTTCGGACATGGAGGCTGATTATACGCGGAACGAGCGTTAGCCGGATGCCTGTTCGGAGTTCACCTGTTCGGAGTTCACCTGTTCGGAGTTCACGCTTTAGCGTGTCTTGTGGGCTTTCCCATACAATGACACGCTAAAGCGTGAACTCCGAACATGTTGCCTGACTATTTCACCGCGAGTACCGCGACATCCTCGGCATCGAGTTGCAGCGTCGCACTGCTCTTGTCCCATGAAATCGCCCGGCCGGAGACGAGATCGTTCGCACCGTTGGGCTCCAGCCCATCCAGCGCAATCGTCACCTTCCGCGCCTGCGGCGAGTCGTTGAACACCGTCAGGTATTTCCGGCCGAACCGCTCGACATACACGCGCTCGTCGCCGCTGCGGGCCAGCGTCACCGGCTGCCACCCGGCCTCTGCGACCATGCGGCAGAGCGGCACGTACTTGCGGAACAGTTCGCGGTCGCGGTTGTATAACTCGGGACGCGTGAAGTAGGCGCCATCCGAGGCGTTGTGGCTGAAGAAGCCCGGGAACATGCCATAGGCCAGCGAACGCTTCATGTACTTCTCGACCAGCGCCGGCGGAAACTGCTCGAAACGCGTGTTCATCAGTAAACAGTACGGCTTGCCGGCGCACAGCATCCGGCGGTGCATCAGTTCCGGGTCGG
>JBEKVL010000598.1:0-4521 GCA_049514055.1 Tepidisphaeraceae bacterium
GACTAAGCTACTGCCGCTAACCCTCACCGTCAAGGGTCAGCGGCCTCGGCAACCGGAGCTTCGAGATCACCGAGAGCGACGCGGCGGCCAATCCGACCTCGGTCATAGTTTGACTGTATCTTGGGATTGATCGGTTGTAACTCTTTTGGTAATACGCCTTTCCTTGGACTGTACTTCAAGGAAAGGAGGAGCCGATGGAACGGCGGTTTGAACTCCGACTGGAGGAGCTTTTGAAGGATGCGGTACTTGATCCCCGCATACCGGAAGGGATGTTGGATCACCTGGAACGGTTTGTCAAACCCTTTGCGGTGATCCTGGAGAGCACCGAGCAGCAGCGGCACCTCTGGGAGTACGATTTCAACTCCGCTGTTGCCGCCAAACCGCGCCGGTCAGACGCTGAAAAACCGGCCGTTTTGGTGGCACTTCTACCTGAAAGGGCCGGTTAGCTCCGGCAGATGGCCTTTTTGCTGCCAAACCGTGCTTAGCTATTGAGATTTCCCACTTGCACGGCTGCCTTGCGGCCCTTCGGTGCTCCTGAGCCGATGAACGCCGAAGAGTTCGGCTCCTAATTTCCGTTATTAAGCCCGCCTCCCGGGCGTTAACTCTTGCCTCGCAGCGTTGCGGGGCGTTCGTGTTTCCCAGCACGACCGCCCTGCACGGGGCGGTCCCATCTTTTCTTGCAGGAGATCGCCTTATGATCGCACGTATTCGACCGACTCGTCGCCTCAAACCCGTGCCCCCTTGGCACTCCGCCTTTTTGGCCATGCTCCCAACGATCGTCCGCCACGCCCGGATCGCCTTCCGGCACCTGAATCCCGAGGCCAAGGCGGAGGCAGTCCAGAACGCGATCTGCAACGCCTGCTGTGCAGTCGCCAGGCTGTACGAGCTGGGCAAGCTCGACCTGGCCTACCCGACCGTCCTGGCCAAGTTTGCCGTGGCCCAGGTGAAGGACGGTCGCATCGTCGGTGGGCACCTGAACGTCAAAGACATCTCTTCGGAATACTGTCGGCGGCGAAAGGATGTTCGCCTGGAGCGGCTCGACCATTTCGATGAGGAGGAGAACGCATGGAAAGAAGCCGTCCTGGAAGACACCCGCACTACCCCGGTGCCCGACATTGTCGCCTTCCGCTGCGACTTCGCGGACTGGCTCAATCAGCTCGCGCACCGTGATCATCGGATTGCCGCGTTCCTGGCCTTGGGCAACCGCACCAGCGACACCGCAAAACGCTTCAACGTCAGCCAAGGCAGGGTTTCGCAGCTTCGCCGCGAGTTGGCCGAGAACTGGAAGTTGTTTACGGGCGATGAGCCCTCGGAGGCTCCCGCCACGGCCTGACTTTGAATGGCTGTCCTTGGACACCAGGGGGTCGATACCGGGAGCTTTCTGCGAGGATTCCCCCCCTGACGCCCCTTGGCGCCGGCCGATTAAGGCCGACGCCAGGGGGCTGTTTTCGTTTCTTGTTCCCCGTCTTGTCTCTTGACCAAGGAGAATCTGTATGTCTCGAAAGAACGGTTCCTCAAACCAGGAGGCTGGCGCCGCAGCTTCGGCCACCGCGAATGCCGCCACGGCCGCCCCCCTGGGACGTGCCAGTTGGTCCGGCTTCTTGCGGTTAAGCCTGGTGGTCGTGCCCGTCAAGGCGTATCCCGCCGTCAGCACCACCGAGACGATCGCGTTCAACCAACTGCACGCCGACTGCGGACAGCGGATCAACTACCAGAAAGTCTGCCCGCGGCACGGCAAGCTGGAAGCCGAGGCCATTGTCCGCGGCTACCAGTATGCCCCCGACCAGTACGTCGTGGTGGAGACCTCCGAACTGGACAACCTCCGGCCGGCCAAGGACCCGGGCCTGGTGCTGGAGCAGTGCATCGACGCCGGACAGATCGAGCCCACGCTGTTCTCCGGCCGGAGCCTGTATCTGGTCCCCGAGGGTCTGCCGGCCCAGCGGCCCTACCTCCTGCTCCACGAGGCCCTCCGGACCCGCGGCAAGGCGGCCCTGGGCCGGATCGTGCTCTCCGGCCACCGCCACGTGGCCCTGGTCCGCCCCAGCGGACGGCTCCTGGCCATGTACCTGTTGCACGATCCCACCCAGGTGCGATCCTGCGCGACGCTGGAGACGTTGCTCCGCGACGGGGCCGCCAGCCAGGAGGAGCAGCAACTGGCCGGGATGCTGATCGATTCGACCACGGCGGCCATCGACTGGTCGAAGTACCGGGACGACATGGCCGAGAAGCTCTCGGCCTTGATCGAGGCCAAGATCGCCGGCCGGCAGTGGGTGGCCCCGGCGGAGGAACCGGTGCAGGTGCTACAGTTACTGGACGCTCTAAAGCAGAGCGTGGCGGTCGCCGGAGAGAAGACGCGCTCGGTACGGGCGAAGCCCGAGAAGCGACCTTCACTGTCCCAACGGAGGTCGGCATGACAGACAAGTTCCTCCCGATGCTGGCGGTCCCCGGCGAGCCGTTCGACTCCCCGCAGCACCTGTTTGAGGTCAAGTGGGACGGCGTGCGGGCCCTGGCCGCTGTGGAACACGGAGGCTGGCAGGTCTGGGGCCGGGACCTGGCGGACTACCACCCCCGCTACCCGGAACTGGAGGTGCTTGGGCGGTTGCCTTGCGGGACCGTGGTCGACGGCGAACTGGTGGTGCTCCAGACCGGCCGGCCCACGCTGGACGCCATCCTCCGTCGGCACTCCCTGGTCAGTCCCCGGAAGATCCAGTACGCCAGCCGGCAACTGCCGGTGACCTACGTGCTGTTCGATCTGCTGTACTGGCAAGGTCAACCGCTGCTTAACCAGCCGCTTTCGCAGCGGCGGGCGCGTCTGGAGGAGTTGCTCCAGGGGCTTAGGGAGCCGCAGTTGGCGTTCTCCGCAGGGGTCGTCGGACCGGGCCGGGAGTTCTTTGACCGGGCGGTCGCCCAGGGGCACGAAGGGGTGATGGCCAAGTACCTGGCCGGCCCTTATGTCCCGGGTCGGCGGGTGTCGAGCTGGCGGAAGATCAAGCCCCGGCTGCTGCTCCCCTGCGTGATCATCGGCTACACCGCGGCCCGCAACGGACTGCACGGCCTCGTGGTGGCCGCCGAGTGGGAGGGCATCTTGCAGTACGCCGGAACGCTCACGGTAGGGCTCTCGACCGAGGTCCGGGCTCGCCTGGGACCGCTTTTGGCCCGGCGGATTCGGCCGACGCCGGTGATCGCCTGTCCGCACCGCGGCACCTGGGTGGAACCGGAACTTTACTGCCAGGTGCGGTGCCTGGAACGGACTCCCCGAGGCCGCCTCCGCGGTGCCTGTTTCCAAGGGCTTCTTGGTGAGGCCGAGTGAGTTCCCAAGTGAGGCCCTCGGGAAGAACTATCTCCCGAGGGCGCTCTCAAATTCTAAACACAGAACTGGAGATACGGTGATGTGCATAGCTGACGACAAGTTGCTGGCCCTGTACGGGGCGTTGATGTCCATCTGTTTTGATCCTTTGGAAAAGCCCTCGGCCTGGGAGAACCTGACCGATGTACTGGAGATCCTCGCCGTGTGGAAGGGAATCAAGCCGGCGCATTTGAATGGCCATGGTTTTCGCAGCGAACGGCTCCTGGCCGATCTGGAGTCGGTGGCTCGAAAACACGGACTGTTGACCCTGCGGACGCCCGCTCACCTGCCGCACCAGCACCGTGAGCCCAGGGTGGCACGCGGCTTTCTGGAGTGGCAGCAAGAGCGCGAACGACGCGCGGCGTCTGCGGCAGGCGAGGTGCTGTGGATCTACCGTGACCCCTTGCTCCAAGCTGCCATCGGACTCTTGCTCGATGGCCGCGTGGACGAGACGGGGCTGCTGGGTTACCCGGCTTGCTGCGTTCGCGCCAAAAGCGAGATCGGCACGCAACTGCTGGAGACCCTCGCGGAGGGATATCGAAGACAGTACGGGGCGGTGACGGTGGAGGACCTGATCCGCTGTGGCGAACGGGACGTGGAGGTCGCGTTGAGCAACTCGATTCTGGACATGGACGTAGATTTCCGAGGGCGGTTTCCCTTCATCCAGTTCATGCCTTGTGCGGCCTGCCTTGGCAGAACCGACTCACCGGCGGCGAGGGTCCATGTCACCGGACCCTCTACGCGATATTCTTGCGTCACCATCCGGCCCGTGCTGGAGTCCTTGCCGGTGCTGGCGATGGTCAACGCCCCTTCGCTTTGCAACAGCTTCAAGGCATAGCTGGCCCGCTCCGCTCCCTCTTCCTCCACGATCGCCAATATCTTGTGCCGGGGCTTTGTTTCTTCAGTCCAGCGATCCCAGCGTTTTGAGCACTTTGGCAGCAAAAAGGTCGTCTGCCGGGGTTAACCGGCCCCACCAAAATGGCCCGTTTTTCAGCCCTTTAGCCGCATATTTGCGTACCCCATTGGAGTTGGATCTCGGTAACCATGACGTCGTTAGGCGAACGCTTGGAAATATGATACCCGTCAAGGCGGAAGGGGTTTGATCGTGAGGTGCCATTTAGGAAGTGTTGCGGATCGCTCGATGCGAGCCGCGATGTTACGAAAGGCGGCTTTGG
>JBEKVL010000599.1:0-4515 GCA_049514055.1 Tepidisphaeraceae bacterium
TCGAGGGCTCGCTGAGCTGCTCCCAGAAGCGGAAGACGTTGGGCTGGCCGATGGATACGAATTTGTTCTTGAGTTCAGTGATGTTCATGATTTCTCCGGCGATGCGGTGGTTTACCGGAAGAGAAGAAAAAAGCAATCACTTCCTCTCGGTATCCGCGCGTCGCAACTGGAGCGTGGCTTTCACCAGATTGAACCGGTCGTGGGCGTTGATCCCCTTCTTCGCTCCGTCGCCGTAGACGCTGAAGACGCACCATTGCGTCAGCCCGTCGGGGCTGCTCCACTTGGCCGGGAAACTGCACGTCAATCCCTCTCCCCGAGCGCCCATGTCTCCCCAATGGTCGTAGTAGGCAACTGTTGTCCACGGACCCCACGGATGCGGGGCGTCGAAGATGCCCAACTCGCCCGGGCCGCTGTGGTATCCGGTGAGCAGGTATCGCTTCAGTGCCGGAATGTAGACGACGCCGGCCAGATTGCCCGTGGGTCGGGCGTCGGCAAAGACCGGCCGTACTTTCGCCGCATCCGCCGACCATGTAGGCTTGTCGCCGTCAAATCCGGAAAAGAACTCGTAGGCCCGGCGGTCCTCCAGCTTTTCGGCCGGTACGCGGCCCAGATACGTTTCCATTTCCTCTCCCTGCCGGTGGCCGTAGAAATACACGTAGCCTTGCAGGTCCGCCGGCACGCCGGTGTATCCCTTGCCGAAGTTGAGGAAGGTGGACGGTTTCAGATTCCCGTTGCCCATGGGGAAGACCCATGTGCTGCGCTGCCAGGTGGCCCCTTTGTCGTCGGACCAGATCAGGGCCTCGTCCACATCCGGCCACTTGCCATCCTGTGTGTTCAGGCAGGCATAGAGCCGCGGGCCAACAGCCAACATGCTGCCGGTCTTCCCCAGTTTGGCGAACGAGGCGACATGCTCGGGATCCTTGCCGCCGTTGATGTTGACGCCGGTATAATGTTCCGGTGAGCCTTCGATGCGGGCGAAGCCCATCGCGACGCGCCCGTCATGGTCCGTGCCGCCGAACCCGCCGCCGTCTCCCCAGGCCGCGTACTGGTGGCCATCCACGCCCCAGGTCACCGGCCACAAATCGCTGCCCGGCGCGGCCGTCCGGTATGTCTCCCAGTGCCAGACGATTGCCGCGATCACCGGGCTGGGCGGGTACGGCGGCTTTACCTCCTGCCCCGGCGAGCGCGGCACCACCAGCAGCATCGCCAGGAGCCCTGCCAGCAAGGATAGCTGCACACCAGTCATCGACGACTGCATCGCCAGAGCATCGCACTTCGGCTTGGATACTGACCGCGGTTCATTCATCGTTGGCTCCTCCGTGTGCTGGCCCGTGGGTTCAAAGAGAAGGTATCCGTGTCACCACGGATTGTTGCGTGATGGGCGGGACAACGAAGACTTGACTGCGCCAACCGCCTATTGCATAATGCAATAAGTGGACATAATCAACGTCAGCGCCATTGACCGTTTTGCCGCGAAGCACCGGGACGCGGCCGCCTGGTTGGCAAATTGGATTGATGTGGCCGGAACCGCTCCCTGGCACAGCATTCAGGACGTTCGCAGCCAATTCCCATCCGCCGATGGCCTGATGCTCAAGAGCCGAGTGGTTGTGACCGTGTTCAACGTCAAGGGCAATGAGTATCGCCTGCTGACGGTCATCAATTACGCGGTGCAACGTGTTGTGGTGTTGGACGTCATGACCCACGCGGAGTACAGACGCGGCAGATGGAAATAGACCCATGAGCACGACTGCTACCAAAGGCGACATTTGTGATACGTACCTCGATCTGGTCCGTGCTTTCCCATTGCGGGGCATACGCTCCGAGCGGGAATTCGATAAAGCCGTGGCCATGCTTCTGAAACTGGAGATATCCAAACCCGAATCCGAATGGGATGCGGGCGAACGAGACTACATCGAGATGCTGGCAATGCTCGTGCAACGCTATGAGCAGGGGCGTCGAACGGCCGCGTTGCCCGCGACGACTCCCGTGGACCGCCTGCGGTTTCTCATGGGCGAACGCGGCATGAACGTCAGCGACCTGGGGCGGGTGATCGGCAATCAGCCCAGTGCCTCCCTGATCCTGCATGGCAAGCGTTCCATGAGCAAGGCCCAGATTGTCAAACTCGCCCGGCATTTTGCCGTATCGCCGGCGTTGTTCATGGAAATGTAGGCAATCGAGACCGTCTGCCGCATGGTCCCGTATTCGGTGTCATGTCGCTTGCAACGCGATTCGCGTGCGGCACTATTAGAGTGGCAGAACAAAGGAGTTCGAGCATGCCGCAATCAGATCATGTCAGTCGTCGTGGTTTCGTGAAACAGTCTCTCGCCGCCGGTGCGATGGGCGTAATCGCCGGAGGCGCTGTCGCGGACACCACGCCGACGGTCACTCCGGTTTCCGTGAAGCCCGTTGTGCCGGCCGGGAAGGCCGCCGAAATGCCCTGCGGCATGCTCGGCAAGGCGAAGATCAGCCGCATGCTGCTTGGCGGGAATCTCGTCTCCGGCTACTTGCACTGCCGCGATCTCAAATACGTCCACAGCCTCTTCCGGGCCTACGCAACCGAAGCCAAGATGATGGAGACCATGGCGTTGGCCGAGGCGTATGGAATCAACACGCTGTTCGAGACCGGCGCCAACTTCGTGCAGAAATACAACCGCGAATATGGCGGCAAGATGCAGTTCATCCCGCATATCGAGGTTACCCGCGAAACCACCGAGACGGCGCTCAAGGACCACATCAAGCGACAGGTCGATTCCGGCGCGGTGGCGATCTACGTCTGGGGCGTGGCGGCCGACCAGCTTGTGGCCGCCGACGCCATCGGCCAACTTAGACTTGCCGTCGAACTGGCCAAGAAGCACGACATTCCCGTCGGCGTCGGCGGGCACTCGCTGCTGGTGCCGATGGCCTGCGAGAAGCACAAGGTGCCGTGCGACTTCTACGTCAAGACCTTCCACAACGACGACTATCCCTCGGCCACGCCCAAGGAACTCCGCAAGGAGTTCATCTGGCTCAGCGGCGGCAAGGGCTGGTACGACAACATGTGGTGCATCAATCCCGAGGAGACGGCCGAATTCATGAAGACCGTAACCAAGCCGTGGATCGCGTTCAAGGTGCTGGCCGCCGGAGCGTACCTGCCCGTGGATGGATTCAAGTATGCCGTCAAGAACGGCGCCGACTTCATGGCCGTGGGGATGTTCGATTTCCAGATCAAGGAGAACTGCTCCGTCGCCGTCCGCGTCTTCAAGGAATTCGAAAAACGCGAGCGGCCCTGGCGGGCGTGATTGTGTACGCTACTCTGCCGTTTCGCTCGGCGGCGGGCCGGCTTGTTCGATGTCGCCGGCGTCCGCGGCGCCGTCGAAATCCATCAGGAACTGAATCCGGCCCATGGCCTCCTCGCCAACGCGCTTACGCAGAGCGGCGATGGCCCGGCGGAGGCTTGTCCGCCGCGATACGTGCGTCAGCACGATGTGCTGGTTGTTGAGCCGGGGCAGCAGATCGACGAGGTGGTCGATGTGCAGGTGGCGGCCGATCTTGGCGCGGTTGCGGTGGGACGGATCAAAAAACGTGCATTCGGTGATGAGCACCTCGGCGTTCCGCACATCGGGATGGTCAAAAACCGGGCCGATGGTGGTGTCGCCGAGATAGGTGACCAGCGGCACCTCGATGCGATACTGGATTTCCACGCCCTTCTTGCGCATGGCAGCCAGTTCCTGTCCCGGTATGCCCATATACTCGGGCTTGAGTTTCTCGCGGACGGAAACCAGCGCGTAACCCAGGCTCGGGCCGGCGTGGTGGGTGTCGATGGCCCGGATCAGGTAGTCCTTGCGGACGGCATGGTCCCTGCCGTGTGACATGGGAACGATGGTGTATGGCGTGTCCTGGCGTTCGACGGCCCGCCAGCAACGCAGCATTGCATCGGCCGGGCCGGCGAGTTCCTCGGGCATGAGAATGATGCCCGGCTTCATGCCCTGAAAATTGCGCTGCGAAAGGTAGTAAGCCAGACCGGCCAGATGGTCCATGTGGCCGTGGGTGATGCAGATGTGGTTGCTGGTGAGCGAGAAGTAGGGGGCTCGGCCGATGTCGAAGCAGACATCAAGCTCCGGGACCTGCACCACGGACTCCTCACCGGCCACGCTGTAGCCGATGATGTGGATCGCGTCGAGCTTGAGCTTCGCGAACTTCTGAACCAGGAATGACTTCTCAATCATCGGGGCGAAAGCGTACCCGTGGGGACACTGGCTGTCGAGCGTTCGACCCACCAGACGTTCGACCGGGGGTGGACGACACTTCCAATGGCACCACTGCCGGATGTTGGTGGGACAGACATTCTCGTCTGTCATCGAATGGCTGAGCGAGGGACGTTCTCGCCCCGACCAGGCCATTCGAAGGGATACCGGGTCGCGGTAGGACCGCCGGTTTCCGTCCCGGCGGCCCCCGCACAGATCCCGGCGGGCGCTACTTAGCGCACCGGGCTCTTGCCTCAGATGTTAACGGTCAGCCGCTCTGCCGGATAAGGGT
>JBEKVL010000600.1:0-4507 GCA_049514055.1 Tepidisphaeraceae bacterium
TTTTCGAGCGTGCCGGAGTAGATGCGGACGTAGGTGAGGTCGCCGTGCTGGTCGTTGACGATCTTGAAGACCAGGCCACAGAACGGCTCGCGGGGGTCGGGTTTGCGTTCGATGATCTTGTTGTGATCCTTGGGATCGGCGCCCAGGGTCATGGGCTTGTCCAAAGGCGAGGGGAGATAGTCGATGACGCCGTCGATCAGCCGCTGGATGCCGACGTACTTCAGGGCAGAGCCGCAGAAGACGGGGTGAAGTTTGAAGTCGCAGGTGGCCTTCCGCAGTCCCTTGCGCAGTTCCTCTTCGGTTGGCTCGATCCCGTGGAGGTACTTCTCCATCAGGTGGTCGTCGGTTTCGGAGACCTTCTCGATCAGTTCGTGACGCCAGTGGTTGTAGCGATCGAGTTCCTCCGGCGGGATGGGCTTTTCAACGGCCGTGCGGCCCTTGTCCTTCTCGTCGTCGATCTTGTAGTAGATGGCGATGCCGCGGATCAAGTCGATGATACCCTTGAAGGTGTCGGCCTGGCCGATGGGGATCTGCACGGCGACGGCCGGGGCGCCGAGGCGCTGGCGGATGCTCTTGAACGAGAAGTCAAAGTCCGCGCCGACCTTGTCCATCTTGTTGATGAGACAGATGCGGGGCACTTTGTACTTGGTGGCCTGGCGCCAGACGGTTTCGGACTGGGCCTCGACGCCTTCCTTGCCGTCGAAGACGGCGACGGCGCCGTCGAGCACGCGCATGGAGCGTTCGACCTCGGCGGTGAAATCGACGTGGCCGGGGGTGTCGATGAGGTTGATGGTGTAGCGTTCGCCGAAGCGGTCCCAGGGGCAGGTGGTGGCGGCGGAGGAGATGGTGATACCGCGTTTCTGTTCCTCGGGGTCGAAGTCCATGACGGCGGTGCCTTCGTGGACCTCGCCCATCTTGTGAATCTTGCCGGTGTAGTAGAGGACGCGTTCGGAGACGGTGGTTTTGCCCGCGTCGATGTGGGCGGCGATACCGATGTTCCTGATCTTGGTCAAATCCCGTGGCATAAATCGTTCCTTCTATCCGTAAAATTCGTCGGCGATGATCTCGGTGTAAAAACACAAAACCCGCACGGCCGTGTGCGGCAATCAGTCTGTTGCGACTGCCGTCCCGGAGTCATCCGGGAAATACTGGCCCCTGCGGGTCTGTCTTCTCTCGCAATAATTTACGAGGCGTGCTTCGTAGTCGCTGGCGAAGCCCGGGGAGCAAGGCTCCCTTCTACATGGCGGCTCAAGCCGACCATGCAGGGCTGGGTCAGCATGAGCCATTAACGCGGCTCGATCTTCACTGTCGCTCCTTTGTCAGAACCATCTTCAACAGGTCCGAACTGGGGATTCGGCCCGGTTGAGGAAGGGAAAAATCATAGCGGCCGAGTCCGCCACGTCAAGACAAGATTCCGTGAATTAGAGACAAAACCGTCACCGGCCGCGACCGCCACGTCCGCCGCGGCCGCCAGCAGGCTGAAGGCCGAGGGCGATCTGGCGCTGGCGCATGTCCCCGAAGTACTGGCCGGCCTGCGCCCGCTGGCCCGGGGGAATGAACTCCAGCCGGGACATGATGCGCGAGGCGATGGTGCCGCGCGAGCCGGTTCCCGAGGGGTTGGCCCCAGGGCCGCCACCGCCCTGTTGGGCGGCGGCTTGGGCGCTGGGTTGGGTGGCGGCGGCGGCACGGCGCTGGTCCCACTGTGCGCGACGGGCTTCGAATTCGGCGATTTGCTTGTCGAGGTATGCCTCGCGCTCGGCCAGGCTGGCAAGGGCGAAATACTCGTCGAGTTGCTTTCGCAGGCGGCTGGCCTGAAACACATCCCATGCCTGCTGGCGCTGGTTCTCCGGGAGGTTCTGGGCGGCCTTGCGGAAACCCTCGAAGTCGTTGCGGGCGGTATCGAGATAGGGCTGCTGCTTCTCGGGCGGGAGGTTGGCGAAGGCGATGCTACTCATGTAGCGGACGCGAGCATTGATGTCGCCGGTGGGCGAGGGCGTGCGATGGGTCCAGAGGTAGTAGCCGCCCCAGGCCGAGCCGACGAACAAGAGAACGGCGACAATGATCCAGGCGGTGTTGCGGCGGCTCGCCCGTGTCTGGCTGGCCTTGGCGGGCTCCACTGGTTTGGGCCTGGCGGCGGGTGTGTTCTGCTCCTCGAAGAGTGGTTTCTTGAATCTGGAATAGGTGGTATTGGTCATGGCGCGTGCTCCGCGAAGAATCGGGTTTGTTTGGCTATTCGGCTGGATCGCCGACGTGGTTGTCCGCGAAGAGGCAGTTCATGGCGCCGAGGGTGCCGGCCGGGCCGTGGAAGGGCTCAAAGTCGTTCATGATGACGATGAGTTGCCAGTTGCCATTCTGCGCCAGGCTGAGGTCGGCCAGGTGCTGGCCGGAATAGCCTGGAGAGAGCCGGGTGGAGTATTGGTAGCTGGAACCCTCACGTTCGTAATAGGTTGTGAACCCGGCCGGGGCACCGGCAGCGTAGGCCTTGATGACGTCTGAATCGCAGCGGAAGACCTTGACAGCGCCCTTGTGGTAGGGTTGCAGCACCGTGACGATGGAGGGATAGACGTTCAGCGGGGGTTGGAGGGAGGGCATGGTGTTGACCCAGGGGAGCTTGTTCTTGGACTCGCTGAGGTACATCTGGAACTGCGAGCCGATATCGTGAAGATGCGCGCGGCAGGCCGTGCGGTTGGAGGCTTCCTTGGCCTTGGTGAGAACGGGCAGGAGAATGGAGATGAGCAGCGCGATAACGCCGATGACGACGAGCAGTTCGACGAGTGTGAAAGCTGGTTTTCGGGGATTGTGGGGCATATGCCGACTCCGTATTAGATATGAAACGCGGAAGGTGGGCCAGTTGTTGCGGGCACGAAGGGAAATGTCCGCAATTTGTAATCATTACGTCATGTTTCACCTTCCCAAAGCCGGCCCAATCAGGCCTCAAGCATGTTTGAAGGATTCCGCGCCGTTCCTGATCATGCACGGCGACGAGGATTCCCTCGTGCCGCCGGGGCAAAGTCAGTTGCTGGAGAAGGCACTGAAGGAGGCCGGTGTCGAGGTGACACTTAGGTGATCGAAGGCCCGGCCACGGTGGCGGGCAGTTCAGTACGCGGGAAGCGAATGGCGCGATTGAGGCGTTCATCAGCAAGCACTTGAAGCCCGCGAAGCAGCCTCTGGCTCTTGCCGAGGTGCGGATCGTCAGCGTCGCCGTGTGGTCGATTGCGGAGCCGGTTGCACAGCCACGTTCTTCACAACCATTTCGCCGTCCCAGATCTCGGTCAGGTCGAGTGTCTTCTCCGCCGCCGCCCGGCTTGGCCGCAGAACCACGTCGCAGGTTTCCCCGATTTCCCCGGCCTTGGCGCTGATGCCGAACCATTGCTGCGTGGACGATACCGGCGCAGCGAGTTCTCCGGCTTTCCATTCCTTCTGCCCGCTGCGAAGCACAATCTCAAACGCCACCGGCATCGGAACCGACTGGACCATGACGCCACCGTTGATCGTGTCCTTGTCGCCGCGCACCACACGGGCGGCCACACATTTGGCCATGCGGTCCTTCAACTCGGGCCGGGGCGTCAGCGTCACCGTCTCTTCCGCTACAATCTCGAACTGGGGATGGAAATCGTGATGTCCGAAAGCGAGGGCGGGCAGCGGGTCGGCAAAATCGCGAGGCGCGGTGTCATAGATCCACTGATCCAGGGACCAGTGCAGCGGATGCACGCCGAGGGGCAGCTTCGCCAGGGCCGGGTCGTCTGCGGGGATGACGGTGGCGTGGGTGTTGAAAAGGCGGAAGAGTACGGCTATGTCCAGGCCACGGCCGGCGTAGTCATCGGTGGCGAAGCCGTTGATGTTTGCCGCGGTGCCCCGGCGTTTGACGAAAACATCGCCGCGTTTGCCCACCCGGGCCGAGTAGTTGCGGGCGATGGGCAACGGCGCGCCTTGCCGGATCCTCGGCCGCACGCGGAACTCGATCTGCGGGGCCTGCTTGATGTAGAGATTCCATTGCTCCGTCGACGTCTGGCCCTGCGAGTGGGCCGACTCGACGATATCGCCCCAGGCCGGCACCCACGGTTTCTTGAGATCGTCTTGAACCCGCAGGGCATGATCGATCAGGGTTTTGAGCGTGCCGGCGGGCACGGTCTTGGTGGAAACCCGGCGGAAGAGTTCCGCCAGGGCCGCATCGCGCACCTGAACATCATTGCCGGCGGTTTCTCGCAGCAGCAGCCAAGCCGGCTTGTATCGATTGGCATCGGCGCCCCTGACAGACACGTATGTTACCAGCCCGAGCCAGCCCAGGCAGAGCAGCATCAGAACTGAACTTGTGCCGACCAACCACTTGCGGCGGGCTCGATGGCCGATCTTCGTGGACCGGGGCTTGCGTAAATCGGTGCCGCATTCCGAGCAGAGGTACACGCCGTCCGGCAGGCCGAAGAGATCGTAGCCGCACCTGCGGCATAGAAGATGATCGTCCACCCGCCGCCCGCGCAGGCCAACGCCCAGCAGGACAAGCCCGCCG
>JBEKVL010000601.1:0-7248 GCA_049514055.1 Tepidisphaeraceae bacterium
CCGTCTGCCAGTCGCGGTTCGGCATCGCCTCCGAATTTCAGGTGGCGATCATCGACGAACACCGCGGACTCACCGGCATGGTCTCGAAAATGCGAGTTGTTTCCGTCATCGTCCGGCTCACTCTTCAAAGCACCGAATGGCTTCCCAACGGAGCGGATGAGGCGGTCAAAGCCCATGAAGCCGGCCACAGCCAGATCGCCCAGACCCACTACAAAGATGCCCAGGACAAGGCCCGCGATCTGTCGCAGAAGTACATCGGTCAGACTCTCACCGGCGAAGGCGACACCATCGACGCCGCCCGCCGCGACGCCATCGCCAAAGCCAACCAGGAACTCTGTGCCGCCTACCTCGCCGCCGTCGAACGCCCCTCAGCCAAGGTCAACGATTTCTTCGACGAGATCACCAGCCACGGCCGGAAGAACATCGAGATCGACGAGGCGATCCGGCAGGCATTTGAGCGATATGCGAAGGAGAAGGAGAAGAAATGATGCCCGTTCGCTTATGCAAACATACAGCGTAAGGAAACGCCCTTCATCCCTGACCCATTTCCCGGACCTGACCCATGTCGCGGATCGAGGCAAGTGAGACTGGAACAGGGGACACTGGGTAGGAATGTCGGCCGGTCACCGTTTCATGCCTCATAATGTCAACTGACCCTTTAACTGCCCGCGACAATCTTACGCTCGCATGTTCCTCTTTGCTTCTTGGCTCCTTCGCGGTTGATCCTCTTGAATTGAACCGCCGGGGAGCGAAGGAGCAACGGGAGTGAGCCCCGTAGCGACCCACCGGCGGCGTGGCACGAGGACGACCCCAGGCACCAGGCGCCGACGACGACGACGGGACGATCATTCAGGGACTCTGCGAATGCCCGCAGGGAAGATGGCGGAACACCCCGCCAAACCACAGCCTCCCAGGCACGAGGCTGCACGCCGCTGACTACACCGCCCGTCTGAGTTGCTCGACCAGCCGATCTATCATCTGCTCCGTGTGCGCGGAGAAGACAGCGATCCGCAGACCCCCCTGCTCGCCCGTGCCGGCGTACTGTGGAATGTAGTCAATCGCGATCCCGTCTTCCCACAGCGCCCGCTGGATCCGCCGCATGTTGCCCGCATCACCGATGACCACCCATGCAACCGGTGATGGCGATGCCTCAATTGTCAGGCCCATGCCGGTGAGTCCGCCCTTCAATCTGGCCGCGTTCTCCAGCAGCCGCCTTCGCAGTTCCGGTTGCGCCATCAACACCCGCAAACCCGCCGCCGTTCCCGCGGAAACGGCCGGCGGCAGGGTTGAGGCGCCGTTGAACAAGTCGCTCGTGCGCATCACATCGACGAACTTCCGTGAACCCGGGATGATTCCCCCGAAACCGCCCACGGCCTTGCTCAGCGTCCCGCAAACGAGCATCGCCGACAACTGCGGATCCGCGTTCACGGCGCCATGCCACGAGCCCAGGTGCTCGATTGTCCCGCGGCCATTTGCGCCCAGCACGCCGATGGCGTGGGCATCGTCCACCAGGACGGCCGATCCCTCGTAGCGTCCCGCCACTGCTGCATACTCCGGCAGCGGCGCCAGCGTGCCCAGAACCGGAAACACACCGTCCGTCGCGATCAACACCTTTTCCTTCGCCTTGATCCGCCACCGGAGCAACCGCTCCAGTGCCTCCGGGTCGCGGTGGGCGAATCCCTCGCTCGGCCGGCCACACGCCCGGGCAGCGTCGATCACGGCATAATGTGTCCGCTCATCGAAGAGCACGCGGTCAAACCGTTCCCGCAACGCCCGCATCACCACGCCGGCCGACATGTAGCCTGACGGCAGATAGAACGACCGCTCCATCCCGAAGAACTCGGCCGCGGCCGACTCCACGTCGAGCAAATACCCCGTACCTACAAAATACAGCATCTCCCGCCCGTCGATCAGGCATGTCGGCAATGGAGGGGATTGCATCAGGTGCATGGGTTCTCCGGTGTATCTGCTGAAATGGCGAATGCAAAGTGAAAAACGCAAAATGAAAAACGAGAACGAAGTGAGCAATGCAAAGTGAAGAATCCAAAATTGAGACCTGATGACGCCTATGCCGCATTTGTCATTTTGAACTCTTCATTCTTCATTTTGCATTCTTCCTCGCCATCATCATGTCCGCCGACTCTTTGGCCGCGAAATAGACCTCGCTCCGGGGATTCAGGTACTCCGTCAGGCGGTCGCCCGCCGCCTCCAGTTCCGCAACCGCCGGCCAGTCCACCACCGGCACAGCCGGCGCCGACTCATCTTCCAGTCGTTCCGGCGAGCGGATCACCCACAGCCGATCGGCCAGGTTGGCCTCGCAGAACGCCCGGATCATCCCCGGCCCCGGTTCCACGACGACATGTGTTGCGCCCCGCTCCGCCAGCCGCTCCAACACGCTCCGCAGGTGCAGACGATCGCGCCGCAGCGGGTCGGCGTCCACGGGCACGATTTCCACGCCGGGACCGATCCCCGGTATGGCCGCGTTTTCGGCCAGGCAGACGACCAGCACCGGCGACTCGGCCGACGCGGATCGCACGAGTTGACCCGCCTTCGGGAGCCGACGCTGCGGATCCAGCACCACCCGCAGCAGCCGCCGCGACGACTCCACCCGCGCCGTCAACAGCGGATCATCATTGGTCGCGGTCTTTACCCCGACGACGATCGCATCGCACCTGGCTCGCAGTCCATGGACCAGGTGTGTCGACGCCGCGTTGCTGATCGCCATCCTCCGCCCCATCGGCCCGGCCATTTTCCCATCCGCCGTCTGAGCCCATTTCAGCGTTACATAAGGCCGGCGGTACGTGGTCCTGGCGATGAACGGCGCCAGAAGTTGCCTGCACTCGCTCTCCAGCACGCCCGCTTCCACGGCCATCCCCGCCTGTTGCAGCAGCGCCAGCCCCTGCCCGTTGACCATGGGGTTCGGGTCCATGCACCCGGCAACGATCCGCGCCACCCCGGCGCGGATCAACGCCGGCACACAAGGCGGCGTCTTCTTTCGTTCATGACAGCACGGCTCCAGCGTCACGTACACCGTGGCCCCCCTGGCCGCGTCGCCGCAGGTACGCAACGCCAGCGGCTCGGCATGCGGGCCGCCGAACTGCTCGTGCCATGATTCCGCGATTGTCTTTGCTCCCGCGGCCAGAACGCAGCCGACCATCGGATTCGGCTCGACACCGCCCCGCCCGCGCATCGCCAACTCGATCGCCCGGCGCATGAAGGCATGGTCGGCAGTGCTTGCCATAGCTCACCGTTTTGGCTGGGCCGCGGGCTCGGCCTCCCGCGCGCCATGTTCCTTCGGCGGAAACAGACTCATCACGACCAGCAGCCCGACACCCGTACACAAGAGCACGTCCGCGACGTTGAAGATATACCGGAACAAGTCCGGCCACTGCGGCAGGGCGTGAATCATGTCGCGTACATACCCGAACACAATCCGGTCGTACATGTTCCCAAGCACGCCGGCCAGCAACATGCCCAGTATCACCTGATAGAGCCACTGCCGCTTGCTGTGCGCGAACAGATAGGTCAGGAAGAAAATCGCTCCGACCGATACCACAAGAAACAGAGTGCGTTGTCCCTGTCCCAATCCAAAGACCGCCCCTTCATTTTTTGTCACTTCCCAATGCAGCCATCCGGGAATGAACTGGACCGCGTTCCTCGAACCCTTGAACTGCCCATCCATCCACAAGGCCAGCTCGTCGAACGCCGCCCGCTTGCTCCACAGATCCAGCCAAACCCCCACGATCGTGGTGCCGAAAAAACGCACCAGCGCCCACGGCCGAAGGAAGTTTTCGCGGGGAAGTTGCAGCACGGTTCAGCGCCGTACCAGACCCTTCTCGACCTTGAGGGTATGTTCCAGCGAGTAGCGGGCCCACGGCTTGGCCTCGAGTCTCGCCTTGGAAATCGGCCTGCCGGTTCCTTCGCAGATACCGTAGGTGCCCTTCTTGATCTTGTCCAGGGCGAGATTGATCTCGTGCAGCATCTGCCGGTCTTTCTCGACCAGGCCCAGCGTGAACTCCTGTTCGTAGTTGTCGGTACCCATGTCGGCCATGTGCATCGGCAGATTCGAGAGGTTCGAACCGATGGTCGACTGAAGTGCTTCTTCCTCCATCGACTGGACATCGCCCAGCAGTTCCCTCCGCTTCATGATCAGCAGATCCCGGAACATCTCCAGGTCCTTCGGCTTCAGCGGAGAAACGACCTTCGCGCCGCGCGCCGCCGCCTCGGCAAGCTCCGACCCGCCCGCCGAACCTGGCTTGTCCGCCACCGGCCCCCTGGGCCCCTTCGCGGGTCTGGGTGCCGGCTTCACGGGCTTGGCCGCGAGCGGCGCAGGCCTGGCCGCAACCACGGCCGCCTTTGGCCTGGCGATTGCGGCCTTCTTCTCGACCTTCACGGGTTTTTTCTTCACGGGGCCTTTCTTTGCAGCCGGGACTTTGCTCTTGGCGACCTTTTTCGCGATCGTTTTGGCCACGATTTTGCCTCTTGTTCAAGTCAACCGATCCACCGCCGACCGTCAATCCGGCCAATGGGATAAAAGGTCCGCAATGGTATAAGACACGCCTGATTCTGTCAAATATGTGGATACCGAACGCCGAAGTGAATTGCACAGATCAAACTCATGGTGTGCCTGCCGAATCGGCCGTGGTGGCAGACCCTGACAATTGGCTTCCGTCGCGAGCAACGATCGGGGCTACAGGGCATTTGCCAACCCCCGTCCGGCGTGGATAATCCTTCTTTCCCTCCCCGAGCAAGGAGAGGGTCGGGCGAAGGCCTGACCGGGCCTGGCCGCTCGTTCCCGGTTCGGACACCGGCCACCACGGAGAAGGATTTCCATGAAGCGCGCCGCCGTCTTTTTCGATCGTGACAATACGCTCATCGCCAGCGACGGTTATCTCGGCGACCCCAACAAGGTCGTGCTCATCGACGGAGCGGCCGAGGCCGTCGCCAAGTGCCGCCAGTACGGGTTCAAGATCGTGGTCGTGTCCAACCAGTCGGGCGTCGCCCGCGGCATGTTCACCGAGGCCGACGTGCAGGCCGTCAATACCCGCTTGGAGGAACTCCTGCGCGGCAAGAACGCCAACGCCATCATCGACCGCCACGAGTACTGCCCCTGTCATCCCGAGGCAACGATCGAGCAATACCGCCAGGAAAGCGATCTGCGCAAGCCCAGGCCCGGCATGTTGCTCAAGGCGGCCGAGGCACTCAAACTCGATCTGAGTCGCTGCTGGCTCATCGGCGATGCGCTCCGCGACATCGAGGCCGGAAAGGCGGCCGGCTGCCGTACCATCCTGTTCACGGCCCCTGGGCTACCTGCATCGCCGGAAGCATCCAAGGCATCGGATGTGCAGCCTGAGTTCACGGCCGACTCGCTGAAGCAGGCAATAGACATCATTGCCCGCGAGGTCTTCATCAAAGCAGTGCCAAAGCCGGCAAACAACGTGCCGCCGGCCGGAAGTCCCGTCGCAGCATCAGCCTCGGGCGCGGCTCCCCCCGTATCAACTCCTTCTCTTGGTGCGCCGACAGCACTACCCCCGTCGCCGGGTAGTCCGGAAAAGGGCCAGAGCGAGGATCCGGCTGCCAAGCCGTGTTTGCCGCAACCCGCCGGCCCCGTCGCCAGTATTTCCCCGTCATCCGCAGCCGCGATCCAGCCTGCTTCCCGCACTGACAAACTCCTCGAACAGATCCTGGCCGAGTTGAAGCGGCATCGTGAGGCTCCACTGGGCGATTTCTCGATCAGCAAACTCCTGGCCGGAGCAGTGCAGTCCGTCGCTCTGGCTACGTTGCTCCTGGCCTTCTTCAACCGCACGGCACCCGACGTCCAGGCGATTCTGCTCTTCGCCATCGCTCTGCAAACACTGACCATCGCGTTGCTGATCATGTCCAGGCAGAGATGAAGGGCGGTGGAATCAACCCTGCGTCGCCCTTTGCGAGCTTTGAGGAATGGAGCAATTTTTCTTGCTCCGGCATCGCGATCTTGATATACGAGGCCACATTCAGACTGGGTGTCTTGCGGTTTTTTTCGCAGTTCTAATCGCCTGTCTTCAGGAAAGGAGAACCTTCATGCGATTTGCCTTCTCGTTCTGCGTACTGTTGGCGGCCGTCCTCTATTGTGCAGGGGCACAGGCACAGGCCCCGGCGGCGCCGGCCGGGTTCAACGGCCTGGACACGAACCTCGGCAACCTCTGCCGCCTGTCCAATGCCGAGACGCGATCGATCAGCCCGGAAAATCCCACCGGCGAAAAAGGCAAGGCCGGCATGGCCACCGAGGGCACCGGCAAGGGAGCCTCGCGTGAACTGGGACAGGGCTGGAAGGTGTCGCCGTCGGTGCGGATCAAGGCACATCACCGGCTCCGGCGCGATCCAACAGATATGGATGACCCCGGCCCCGCTGAACAAGACACAGTTGTACATTCTCCGCTTCTACTGGGACGGGGAGACCGAGCCCTCGGTCGAGGTGCCGATGTCTCACTTCTTCGCCTGCGGCTGGGGTTCGTATGCCCAGATCAACTCGCTGCCGATCTGCGTCAATCCCGGCAGCGCCTTCAACTGCTACTGGAACATGCCCTTCCACAAGAGCGCCCGCATCACCATGGAGAACCTCGACGACAAGGACATGACCCTCTACTTCCAGGTCAACTACACCCTGACCGACGTCCCGGCCGATGCGGCCATGTTCCACGCCCAGTTCCGCCGCGTGGGCAAACTCCCCGTCAAGACCGACTACACCATCCTCGATGGCGTCAAGGGCCGCGGCCAGTACGTCGGCACCTACCTACTCACATTCCGCACCCCCTTTTCGAAGTTATAACCCCTGGAAAAACAAGGGTTTATGCGAAATGTACCTTCGGAGGCATCTTTGACAAACCGAGCATCGGCGGCCGGTCTCTCGTCAGTATCTTTGACAAACCGAGCATCGGCGGCCGGTCTCTCGTCAGTATGGCTGCAAATTTGCGGAAGTGGGGTATTCAGGTCACTCCAGTTTCGCGGTGGCTTCAACTCGATGGCCGTTGCTGGACGCTGGAAAGCCCCGGGTAGGTGCTGCCCCGTCGTGTCCCACAAGCCGGTGTAGCACGCCGACAACGTGACCCGTCGCGTGCGGGGCGGCTTGTTTGCCCCGTGGAAGGGCATCGACAACTTGAGTCAACTGAATACCCCGCTTGCGGAATACCACCTGTTTGCCGTGTTTTCTCGCCATTTGCCTGGCTCAGGGCACCTTAAACCCACAAATGGGGGTGCGGAATGTGAGTA
>JBEKVL010000602.1:0-4502 GCA_049514055.1 Tepidisphaeraceae bacterium
CAGCCGTGCAATGCCAGCTCGGCCGGGAAGGGCGCATCCCTGTCAGCAGCCCAGGGTGAGGGTCACCTCGAAACACCCGCCGGGAACGCTGGTGGCGGTGAGCGAGCCGGACAGGCACTGGGCAATGCGGCGGGAAAGCGAGAGTCCCAATCCACAATGTAGCCCGGTGTTGCCGCGGGCGGCGTCGGCGCGCCAGAAACGTTCGAAGGCCTTCTCGGCATCGGCGGAGGTGAGCGTGCTGCCGGTATTGGATATCTGGATGACCGTGTGGGCCTCGTCGTTGACTGCGGTCATGCGGACGATGCCACCTTCGCCGGCGTAGGCAACGGCGTTGTCCAGCAGGTTGTGGAGGATGATGCGCAAGTGCTGCGGGTCCGTGCGCACGGACAGGTCGGAAGGGATGGAAACCGCAACTTGCAGCCGGCGGGCGGCGATGCGGGCTTGAAAAGATCTCAGACAATCGGCGGCGAGTTCGCAGAGGACGGCCAGCTGCGGACTGATGGAAACCTGTCCGGACTCGAAGCGGGCCAGCAACAGCAGTCTCTCCACCATGGCATGCATGTCGCGAACGGCGGCAAGGCAGCGGGTGACGGTCTGTTCGTAGGCGTCCGGCTCGCGCCGGCGTGAGGCGCAGACTTCGAGCGCGGACTCGAGGCCGGCGAGCGGCGTGCGAAGCTCGTGGGCGACATCGGCGGAGAAAGCGCGTTCGCGGGTGAACGCTGCGTCGAGGCGCGACAAGAGCTCATTGAGCCGGTCCACCATCGGCAGGAGTTCCACGGGAACGGACGGTGCATGCAGTCTTTCCGCGAGGGTGTTTTCGCCCAGGGAGGCGATGCGGGCGGCCAGGTCGCCGACCGGCGACAGTCCCCGGCGGATTACCAGCGTCATGAGGCCCCCGGAGACCACGGCTGTGGCCAGGGCGACCCCGGCCAGCAGAATGGACAAGCCTGACAGCATCCGGTCCATCCCGGCTGTTTCGCGGGCCAGCAGCAGCGTCAGCATCGCGGCGTCGGAGGCGCGGGTGATCGTATCGTCTGGTTCTTCCATGTGGACGGGAAACGTCAGGACGATGGCGCGGCCGGGCCGGCCATCGGGAAGTGCCAGGGAGAACGGATGGCCGGCCGCAAGCGACGAGGCCGGCTTGCGGAGGTTGCCCGCGACGGCGGACGACAGGGCGATGGGCGCGGCGCCCGCGGACCAGAGCGCGAAATAGTCCGGACGATCGGCCCTGGAGAACTCCGGCATCATCAGCGGGTCAATTTCGACGACGATCCCTTTGGGCGTCTGCTCCGTCAGCGAGGCCAGGGCGTGGGCGTGCGCGGTGAGCGAAGCGTCGAACTCGGCCACGAGCGAGGCGCGAACCGAGAAGTAGATGGCCACCGCCGCGCCGGCCACGGCGAATACCGTGACCACCGCCGTGCCGACGAGCAGCCGCGACCGGAGGGAAGAGTTCATTCGTTGCCTCCCAGCACGTAGCCCTGGCCGCGGCGGGTGTGGATCAGACGCGGCAGATCGTCGCGTTCGAGTTTGCGGCGCAGGTGGCCGATGAAGACGTCGACGACGTTGCTTTCGGCCGTGGAGTCGAACTCATAGGTGTGCTCCCAGATATCCGTGCGGGAGACGATCTGGCCGGCGCGAAGGGCGAGCAGTTCCAACAGCGCGTACTCGCGGGCGGAGAGTTCGATCTCTGCACCGGCGCGCCGGGCGCTGCGGGCCGCCGTGTCGATCTCCAGATCGCCGACGCGAATGAGGGGCGACTTGGCGTCGTACCTGCGGCGGACGAGCGCCCGGACGCGGGCCAGCAATTCTGCGAAGATGAAGGGTTTGACGAGATAGTCGTCGGCGCCAAGGTCCAGGCCCTTGACGCGGTCCTCGGCACGATCGCGGGCCGTCAGGATCAGCACATGGGTCCGGGAACCTTCCTCGCGGAGTTTCTTCAGCAGCGACAGGCCATCAAGCCGGGGAAGCATCAGGTCCAGGATGATGACGTCGTAGTCGGCCGAGCGCGCCAACCAGAACCCCTGTTCGCCGTCGGGCGCGGTATCGACGGCAAACCCGGCCTCGCGCAGCCCCTGCGAAACCGAATCGCGGATGAGATCGAAGTCTTCAATCAGCAGGACTTTCATGGGGTCCAGGGGAGCAATGACGAATCGCAGCGACTACTTGTCATCATCATCTTCCTTGTCCTTCTTCTGTTTCTTTCCGGCCTTCTCTTCATCCTGCTTCTTTTCCGTCTTGCCGGCCTTCTCGTTCTTTTCAGACTTGTCGGCCTTCTTCTCCGTCTGGGCGGATATCTCGCCCCTGCCGGTCTTGTCGGCCTTCCTTTCAACCTTCTTGTCGCTCTTCACCTCCGCTCTACCTTTGGGGGCGTCGTCCTCCGCATCCATGATTTTGCTGATGAGTCTACCTTTGGCGTCAACCTTGATTTCATAGTTCAGGCCGTCGATCTCGACGTCGGCCTCATAGATCGTCTTGCCGTTGTCTTCTTCAATATCGACCGTCTCAATGGTGGCGTCGCCGGCTTCGCGTTTGAGCGTCTTGCGTACCCTGGGCGGGACTTGCTTGATGGAGACCGTCTCCTCGTCCTCCTCGTCGGCCTTGGCCTCGGATTTCTTCACGTCCTTCTTTGCCGACGTCTCCTTCTTTTCGCTCTTGTCGACGCGCTGTTCCGTCTTCTCCTTGTCTTCCTTGTCCCCCTTGTCGGACTTGGCATGGGCCGAAGTGGCGGCCAGACCGAGGGACACCAGTGCGATGAGCAACCATTTGCTGTACATGATGATTCCTTTCCGTCTTCCTGAATGGGACACGTTGCCGGCCGAAACACTCGGCCAATATGTCTGCAAGCCTATACATCAGAACATGAAACCGTGGTGAATGAAACGAGGCCGTGCGCCCGGAAGCGGGGCGTTCTCTCTTGGCTTTGCCCATTCATCATCACTTCATACTTGATTCCTAGACTTTCTGTTTTGCCGTAATAAGCACGCTTGGCGAACTCAACGGAGAACGTATGCACACCCAGAAATCCCGGACCTCGACCGTTTCAATGATCGTCCTTTTCACGGCCGCATGGCTGGCGGGTTCTCTGTCGTGGGGTGGCGCCATCGCGGCGGCCGAGAAGCCGGCGGCGAAATTGCCGGAGTCCCTCGTCGATGCCGGCGAATTCGGCGAGAACATTTATGATGCGGCCAAGGCCGGGGACTGGACCGCGGCCGGCGCCAAACTCGCATCGCTGAAGGAGGCCGCCGGACGACTGAAGAAAGATCTTTCCGGTGTCGATGCGGATCAGCAGAAGAAGCTGGAAACGCTGGACATCGCCATTGCCGCCGTCGAGAAAACCATCGCGGCGAAAGAGCGCCAGACAACCATGGAAAGTGCCAATCGGGTCACACTCATCGCGGCGGATTTGACCGAGCCCTACCGGCTGACGGATTACTTCGACAAATAACAAGGCCGGGCGACTCGCCAGAATCGCGCCGGCCTTTCGAGCGGAAGAATCCGGTTCATGCGGCCGAAACCAGCATCCACAGGCATTTGATCGCCTGCTGGGCAGTGAGCGTGACGTATCCGTCGTCCGGCGAATTGTTCTTCACTCCGTCCCTGCCCCAGGGGTTGCGGACCCGCAGGGCGATGGGCTGGCCGGAGCGGAACACCACGGAATCGACGCTGTAGGCGTGCTCGGCCAGGACCGGCGCCCCGTCCGGATTCCTGGTTCCGAGCGCCACCGCATGCCCCTGGGCCAGTTCGCCGCCGACCCATTTCAGGAGGCTCGCCCCGCTGCTGAAACGGGACACGGTCTTGCTCTTGCGGCCCAGGGCCGCGTCGGCCTCGTCGATGAAGCCCCCGGCCAGCGATGCATACGAATTTTGCCCCTTGCGGAACGTGGCGTAGGCCTTCTCGACCAGCGCCGCCCAGAGCGAGCCCTCCCGGCCCAGCCCGGCGTACGGCATGCGGTTGCGCGAATCCACCGGCAGATCGGCGTCAACCCGGACGTAGGCTTGCTGTCCATTTTTGTAGAATCTCACGGCATAGGTGCCGTCGCCCAGGTCCGTGATCGTCTGCCGGATGGCGTTGGGATTGGCTTTGGCCAGGGCGGCCAGGCCGGCCATCAGATAGCAGTCGCCGACGGTCCCCTGGCGGATGTCGTCGGCGCCCGGGCCGCCCGACGGGAAGAGCGGACTGCAGGCGAAGCTGCCGTACTTCAGCCCGGCGCCGACGCTCGGATCCACGGGCTTGCCGAGCACGGGACCGGCCAGAGGCGAGGCGGCGCGCCTGGTCTTCGCGGACGGGGTCTGCACGCCCAGAAACGAGCCGATGCGGTGAACGGCCCCGGACGCGATCTCCTCCGCGGAGACGTCCGGCGTCGTCTGGGACGCAGAGGCGCCGAGCCAGAAACTGTCGTATCCGCCGCCGCCGATGAGCGTGTCGTCGCCGGCATCGACGTCGATGAGCGTGTCGTCGCCCGCCCGGCCGTCGAGGTAGTTGTTGCCGGCGCCTCCGTAGAG
>JBEKVL010000603.1:0-4500 GCA_049514055.1 Tepidisphaeraceae bacterium
CTGCTGCGCGCTATCCGACACATTTCACCCTCTTTACCCCGCTCGCGTTCCTCATTCCGCCGGTTGACGCTGCCGTCTTTCCCAACCCCGGCCAGATGCAAACGGTAAGCCGAACAGGATTGCCATTCTGTAAGTCTTTCCGTAATTGTACTGACATCTTCCGCCATAGGATTACACTGCCCACGGGTAGATCGAGTCACAAGTTCGGGGCTTTCAGTCCTCACTTCACGCATGTGGCGATCCGAATGTGACACATGGCGTCTCCCGCACCTGCTCTTCAATGATCCAACACTACCCATCCCAGAAGAATAGTAATTATTCAAATTTTCTAGTTGTATTCACGTTCGCACTATGTTACGAGACCATGTGTCGTTCGCTCTTTGACAATCCGATGCAGAAGTTGATAGTGGATAGTTGCCAGTTGATTGTCCCCAGTCCAGACTCCGCGTTTCCGCATTCATCATCCTTCCACTTTCCACCTCCATCCGCCATACTCCCCGCCATGCTCACGCTCGCCCTGATGAACCTCAACAACCCCATGCTCTGGGCCATCCTCATCGGCTGGATCCTCTCGGTCACCATCCACGAATTCTCCCACGGGCTGGCCGCCCACCTTGGCGGCGACTACACCATCGCCGAACGCGGCGGGCTCACTCTCAACCCGCTCCAGTACATCGACCCCCTCGGCTCCCTCGTCTTCCCGGCCATCATCTTCCTCATCGGCGGCATCCCGCTGCCGGGCGGCGCCACCTATGTCCGCGACGACCTGCTCCGTGGCCGCGGCTGGCGGGTCGCGATGTCGGCCGCCGGGCCGTTCTCCAATTTCATCATGTATCTCATCCTCTGCCTGTTGCTCAGCCCCGGCGTCGGCTGGGTGCAGGAGGGCCTGCCGGTGCAACAATGGACACAGGCCCAACTCTGGGTCGGGGCGCTGGCCGTGCTGCAGATTCTGTCGGTGGTGCTCAACCTGCTGCCCATCCCGCCTTTGGACGGCTTTCACATGATCAGCCCGTTCCTGCCCGAACACGTCCAGGAGAAGCTGAACTCTCCCGGCATCCGCTCGCTGTGCTACTTCGGCTATTTCATGCTCCTGACCGGGGCGCCGCTGTTCTGGTACTTCATCTATCACACTGTGTTCCAGATCCACGGCGGTCTGGGATTCAATCCCGACGTCTTCCAGGCCTGGAATCGGGCGATGTACGACTGAGCATACAGTTGCCATCCTTGTTGCGGAACTGGATGATCTCCCAGCGGGCCGGCCGGCGCAGGCGATAGGAGAGTCTCTCGGCCAGCACCCAGTCGCTGCCGGCCGCCCCATCACCACAAAGGGTGAGGGCCATGGAATTGGAAACGATCGGCTTGAGGTCCAAGAGCCCGTGGTAGACCAGCGAAGAGCCCGACGACGGCGAGCATGTTCCAGACGCGTGTAAGGGTGAGGGCTCATGGGTGCGCGTCCTTGTTGGGATCATTCGCCGGGTCACCGGCAATCGGCTGCGAGGTGGGCGTCCAGTTCGCTGGAAAGACTGGCAGGACCAGGCCGAATTGCTTGTACACGGACGTATCGTAACCGGCAAATTCAAAGTGCAAAATGAAAAGAGCAGAATGTCGGAAGAATCCTCTTCATTTTGCATTTTGCATTATTTTCTTGGCCACGCCCCATCAAACGCCCGCCTCAGCCCCGCTTCCCCGCGCTTGTTGACGATCTCTTCCAGACGCGCCCGCAGCGTATCGTCGTGCCGGTACATCTGCATCGCCTCGATCACCGCGGCCGCCGTCGCAACGGCCTCACGCGAAACCAGCGACACCAGAAACTCGATCGCCTCCGGCAAGCGCAACATGGCGATCGCCAGCGCCAGCGTCCGGCGTGCCTCGGCGTCGAACTCCTGCTCCCAGCATGTCCGCAACATTGCCAGCGCCTCGGGCTGGCGCGACTCGCCCAGTGCCAGCCTTGCGGCGTTCCGCAGGTCCTCTTCCGGCGCATCTACAAACCGTCCCAGGAATGCCACCGATCCGCGCGGGTCGAGCCGCGCCAACGCGCTCATGCACTCTTCCAGCACGGCCGGTTCCTTGTCGCCGGCCAGCAACTTCAGGCGAAGCAGCAGCACGCCCTCCGGCCGGCCGCTGTAGGCGATGGCCCGGGCGGCCGCCATGCGCGCCTGCGGCTCGTTGTCGGCCAGCAGGTCCACCAGTTCGACCATCACCTCGCGATAGGCCATCCGCACCAGTCCCAGTGCCGAGAACCCGCGCAACTCGCACGCCGTATCCACCGCTCCGCTGTACGACCCCTCCTTCTGCACATGCCGAATCCCACGCAGGAACACGCTCTCCGCCGCCACGCCGAGTTCGTACAGCGTCTTGGCGATCGCGGTCGTGGCCACGCAACCCCGGTCGGTGCTTCCCGACTTGGCCATAAACCGCTCAAATGCCTGCTCCAGGTCGGCCTCGAATCCGGGCAGCGAGAATTCCCCCACGATGCCGGCCGCCCTGGCCACGACCAGGTTCGTCGCGCTGCCCAGCGCCTTGCCGAGTTCTGTTCGTGCCGCCTCCGTCGCCGGCGCGGCACGCAGCGCGTGCAGGCTCGACAGCATTCCCTCAATCGCATTGGACTTGGCCATGGCCGGAGTATACCGACTACGAGGTGTGCCTGCTCTTCCCGGCAAATTGCTTGTAGCCGCGATCGTTGATCGCGGTCCCTCCCGCCGCCGCGATGACCCATCGCGGCTACAGTGGCGGATTGCCCCCGAACCGGTCTTCCCCGAAACATGTTTGAGTCCTTCGCCGGAAAAGGCTAACATCGTCCCTGTCGTTTCGCCGGAGAGAACCGAATGCACCAGACGTCCAAAGATCAACTCCTCATCGTCCGGATCGAGGGTATGCACTGCCACCGGTGCCAGGAGAAGATCAAGAAGTTCCTGCAGTTCGTCCCCGGCGTCCACGAGTGCGAGGTCGATTTCCCCTCCGCGCAGGCCTCCATCATCTTCGATCCCGCGGCCGTCAAGATAGGGGAACTCATCGACGCCATCACCGACCTCGGCTACAAGACGGCCGGGTTCACCACCCAGGCCATGGAACCTTGAAAGCCCGCTTATCCGCGTTATCATTCGGCCCACATCCCGCATACCAGTACGTGCGGACAACGGGCAACCAAAGGAAAGGAAACACATCATGGCACAGAAAGACCAGATCAACATCGCGCTCATCGGCCAGGGCTTCATGGGCCGCACTCATTCCAACGGCTGGGGTCAGGTCTCCCGGTTCTTCAAGACGCCGGTGAAGGCCGTCATGCATACCGTCTTCGGAATGCCCAACGAAGACCCCGCCGCCATGGCCGCCCGCTGGGGTTGGCAGCACTCGTCGAACGACTGGCAGGCCGTGGTGAACTCGCCGGAGATCGACCTCGTCGACATCGTCACTCCGAACTTCATGCACGCCCCCCCGGCCAAGGCCGCCATCGCCGCCGGCAAGGCCGTCTCCTGTGAGAAACCCATCGCCGGCACCCTGGCCGAGGCCCGCGAGATGGCTGAGGCCGCCAAGAAGGCCAAGGTCAAGACTTTCGTCTGGTACAACTACCGCCGCGTGCCGGCCGTCGCCCTGGCCTACAAGCTCGTCAAGCAGGGCGCCATCGGTGAAATCCGGCACGTCCGGGCCAAGTATCTCCAGGACTGGGCCGATGAGAACGTTCCGCTCGTCTGGCGTTTCGACAAGAAGCTCTCCGGCTCGGGCGCGCACGGCGACCTCAATGCCCACATCATCGACATGACGCGCTTTGTCACCGGCGCCGAGATCACCGAGATCAGCGGGGCCATCGCCGAGACCTTTATCAAGGAACGCAAGCTCATGACCGGCGTGGCCGCCGGCGGGATCGCCGCGGGCATCAAGTCCGACAAGGCCGCGATGGGCAAGGTCACGGTGGACGACACCGTGCTCTTCCTGGCCAGGTTCAACAACGGCGCCGTCGGCAGCTACGAGGCCGCCCGGCAGGCCACCGGCAACCAGAACCGCAACGGCTGGGAGATCAACGGTTCCAAGGGCGCACTCAAGTTCGATTTCGAGGACATGAACTACCTCGAATTCTACGATGCCACCCGCCCGCGCGAAGTGCAGGGCTGGACGAAGATCATGTGTACCCACGGCGGCAGCCATCCCTACGTGGAGAACTGGTGGCCGGACGCCCACATCCTGGGCTACGAGCACACCTTTGCCAACCAGGCCTTCGATATCCTGCAGGTTCTGGCCGGCAAGGAACCCACTGTGCCAATCCCGGACTTCCAGGATGCCTACCAGACCCAGCGTGTCATGGAGGCCGCCCTGATCTGCGCCCAGGAGAAACACGCGATCAAGATGTCGGATGTGAAGTAGTGCGAGGAAGGCACGAAGGCATCGAGGCACAGAGGCACGAAGTGAATCGCAACCGGCTGCGGGATTCCGCGGCCGGTTTCTTTGCGCGACACGGATGATGCACGTTTGGCATACTGGCGTAATTTTAACGAATGACTACAC
>JBEKVL010000604.1:0-4493 GCA_049514055.1 Tepidisphaeraceae bacterium
CGTGGCACGACCGTGGTCTGCACGCTTCACTCCAACAGCGAACGCGCCTCGCTGTCCCGCCTGGCGCAGCGCGTTCGCCAGCAGCTTCCCGGCCTGGAAATACTGCTTTCCACAAGCGACCGGGATCCATTTGTGATAATTAGTTGACCTGCGCCGGTTGCTCCTCCGCGGCCTCCGCGGATCGCATGAACCGGCTGAACCAGCCTGGTTGCTTCAGGAGATCCTGCGGACTCCCGGGCCGGGCTTGGCGGCCTCCGCCAGGCAGCGGAATGACACCCCGTGCAGCCGCATGCGCCCGGCGGTCTTGTCGATGGCGGCGGCATCGGGTGCATCGGGCAGTTCGTCGGGCGCATCCAGCACCTCGAAGACGCGCCGGGCGGCCGCCATGGCCCGTTGCACCATGTCGTTGACCCGGGCAGGCATGTTCACCGGGCCGAAGAGCCGCCACCGGCAGGCGCGGCAGGCCACGGGCACGCCGGGCGTGCTGGCCGGTTTATCGGCCCCGTCGCGGTCGCAGGAAAATCCGTCACAAATCCTCCATCCCTCCAAAGTCACCCGCGAACGGCGCCGATACATCTCTTGCAAACGTCTCCAGATTTTGCAGGAGCCGACAGACATGACAAGCACGCATAGCCCCGAATCGCACCACACCGGCATCCGAGCGACCGTCAGTGAACGCCGCCAGCATCGCCGGCACGATCTGGACAGCTATGGAGTCGAAGTGCAGTGTTGGGATGGCGCCCGCGCCGCGCCTTTCGGCCGCCTCGTCGATATGTCCTCCGGAGGAATGCTCATCCGCACGCGGCAGGCCAACATCCAGGCCGATCAGCAGATTCGCCTGAAGGTGCGCCTGCCGGCGTATGCGGGAATCAGCCCGTTCGTCGATACCAGCGGAGAACGCATCCGCCCGCGCACCGAGTGGGTGGGCTGGATGTCGGTCGCCCGAGTCAAGGAAACCCAGGACGGCGACTACGAGATCGGCGGCCGCCTGGTGGACATGGAAACGCTGGATCGTGGCATGCTCAGTCTCTACCTGTCCACGCAACCGCTCGCTTAGCCGCGATAAGATCAAGCACTTAATAGCCGGCCTCACCGACCCTTCATTGGGTTGAGCAGGGGTCGGTTTTTCTTTGGGACGCGGGCGACTGGCGCGATAAATCGCCTCCCGCATTGCCCGCTTGCCGGGTGCGTTTCAACGCATCACATGGAAGCGGATCGCGCGGGACTGGTGCGATGAATCGCACCCTACGCCAGCCGGGTCTTGAGATACTCGCCGTTCTGCCGCGTGGCCGCATCGGGATCGACTTCCGCCAGCGGCGACTCATCCTCGATCATGATCCAGCCGTGATAGCCGGCGTCACGTAGGTCTGCCGTGATCGTGGGGAAATCGATGCTCCCCTCACCCATCAGTGCCCAGGCGCCGGCGGCGGTCATGTCCTTGAAATGAACGTGGTGGATTACCGAGACGTACTCGCGGAAGAGTTTCACCACGTCGATCCCGCCCCTGGCAATGTGCCCGGCGTCCGGCGCAAAGCCCACGACTTTCGTGTCGAGCTTGTCGAGCAGCAGGTGATAGTCGGACTCGATCCGAAACACCGAACCCGGAGGGGAGTTGGGATGGAACCCGGTCACAATTCCCGCGTCGGCGGCGCGGCGGCCGATGGCGTTGACGCATTGGATGCAGTTCTTCTGGCGGCTTTCCAGGTTGGCGCGGTCCTTCTGGGGCATCTGGCAGAGGGCCAGCAGCGTGCCGGGAAAATATCTCAGGAACTTGATGACGCGATCGGCTTCGGCGCGTTCGGCATCGGTCTCGGTGGGTCCGAGCCAGTCGCAGACCAGGCAGATGGCGCCGTAGGTCAGTTTACGCCTGGCGAATGCCTCGGCCAGCTTGGCCGGCTCGGTGCGGTACTTGCCCAACATGCAGACCTCGGCCTCCACGCCCGCGAAATGCGAAGAGGCCACGACGTCCATGATGTGGTCCATGGCGTTGCAGTACTTGTCGTAAGACATCTGCCATGTGTAGGTCTGGCAACCGAATTTGATCTGGCTCATGGGGTTCCTTTGAAGTGCTGAACGCTGAGTGCTGAGTGCGAATGGCTGATCAGTGGGCTTTGAGGAAGTCTGTGGTGATCTGGTTGAAGCGAGCGAGGTCTTCCCAGTGGTGGGCGTGGCCGCAGCCTTTGAACACTTCCATCATCGAGCCCGGCAGGCGCTGGCGGATTTCTTCGCTGAGCCGCTGGGGGGTGAAGATGTCGGCATCGCCGACCGTGAGCAGAGTGGGCACGTTGATGCGGTCGAGCTGGTCCAGCGTGTCGTGGTTGACGCAGGCCGCGCTCTGGGCCTCAAACGCATGTTGCGGCATGGGAATGCCCTGGCGGGCGGCAAGCTGTCCTTCGATCAGCGTAGTGAGCTTCTTCTCATAGTGGGCGGCGGCGAAGATCCACAACTGGAGAAGTTGGGTGAACGTTTCCGGCAGCACCTGGGCCCGCACGCGGCAGAAGTGCTCGAAGACCGTCAGCGTGTAGATGTCGCAACGCGCCCAGGAGCTGACCAGAACCATGCTGCGCACCTTGGAGGGATGGGCCAGAGCCAGTTCCTGGGCGATGGCGCTGCCCATGGAGATACCGGCCACGCGCGCCTGGGGTATTTTCAGCGCATCCATCAGTCCGACCACATCTTCCGCCATCATCTGCGTGGTATAGGGCCCGTTCGGTTTATCCGAATCGCCCGCACCGCGATTGTCGAGCAGGAAGCAGTGGAAATGCCTCTCGTATTCCTTGACGTGCTCTTCCCAGATGGAACCGGGGGCGCCGAGGCCCATAATGAGGATGAGCGGCTCGCCTTGCCCGCGCTCCTGGAACGCCATGTTGATACCGTTGGTCTTGATGGTCGGCATGGCGGCAGTATAAGGCAGGCGCGCCATCACGGCTAGAACCGAAGCCGAGCTTATTCGGCGTTGGGGTCGGACTGCCGCATCAGCCGCTTGCGGAGGGCGAGATTCTCGCGGCGGGTGGCCTCGAGATCGAAGATGATGTACTTGACGCTCACCCGGAGCTGGTCGAGGCTGTCCTGGAGACGGGTCATCGTGGTCTTGATCTGCTCGTGGCGGGTGCGCGTCTCGTCGGCCAGTTGCTCCAGCCGGGCTCGCTCGGAGTCGGGGAGTGTCTGTATGTCCTTTATGAGTTGGCTCATCTTCGTCTGGAATTCGGTGTCGTGCATGGTGTGATCTGACTGCAAATGTTGTTCCGCACCCGGGTGGTTTGCGGCATCGTGGTTCTCAGTGTTCCCAGAGGCGGTGCGGCGGCCGGATTCCGGGCGGATTGCGCCGGATGTTGTTTCCCGGAAACATCGCCGGTCCCACGACGACTCCCTGACGCATCATCCGATGACAATCGAAGCATAGCCGACAGCGTTGGTGGGCTCTTGCGGCATGACCTTCGCCAACGTCTCATAACTCGTGGCGTGGGTGATGGTGCGCGCTTGCGTGGCGCCGTGTTCGCGGCACGCGGCCAGCATCGCCGCGATCGCGCCGGCCCCGCAGGCGTTCTGATGCCGGGCGACCTCCGGGACAATCTCGTCCACCGCGAGCCGCTCGATCATCGCCAGCACTCTCCGATCGTTGTCCTTGGTCCACTGCATGGCGGCCGATCCGACCCCGGCGGGGGTGAAGCCGTAGTTGGTCCCATAATGCGTGAAGTCGCTGCTGGCCAGGTAGACGGCCTGGATGCCGGCCGCCTGGAGTGTCTGCGCCGTTTTTCGGCCGATGAGTGCGGCCATCGACACCGCGGGGACTTCGATGGGGAGGATCGTGGCATTTGGCCAGGCAAGTTGGATAAGCGGGACTTCGACTTCGACCGCATGTTCGCGTTCGTGCAGTCGCGGCTCGACGCCAAAGACGGTGCCCTTGCCGAGAAGCTGCCGTTCAACTTCGAGTGGCAGGCTCGATTCCCGGCCGGGCAGCGCCCACGTCGCGTGGCTGTCGAGTGCGCCGAACTCGAAGCGGTAGGGGGTGTGGACCGCGCCGAAGACGACGACGACATCGACGCTGGCGCCGCTGGCCAGGGTGGCGATGGTCTGGCCGGCGATGGCGCCGCTGCATACCCAGCCCGCGTGGGGCACGACGCCGCCGATCCACTTGGTATCGCCGACGTTGACGCGGCCGATGTCGAGGAACGACTGGGCTTCCCGCCGGCACTGGACGGAGTCGGCGGGGTAGAACCGGCCGGCGACGGCGGGTTGACGCACGCTTGATGCACTTGGCTCGGGCATGTGTTACACTATAATCGCCGCGTTGCCGGTTGCGTAGGGGAAAATCGGCAACCAGGAAAGGTGCGTCATGGCCGAAACCGAGAGTGATCGTATTGCGAAGATGTTGCACGCCCTATCCAGCGGCGAGCATGCGGAAGATGAATCGCAGAAGCAGGAGCCCCACGACGACAACATCTTTGGTACGCCATCGGAGGAGGTCCGGCCGGCGCCCGCTGTCGGCAAGT
>JBEKVL010000605.1:0-4479 GCA_049514055.1 Tepidisphaeraceae bacterium
CCGACCCCCAACGGCGAATACTTCTTCGCGGAAGGTTTCCCTCGCAGCACTATGTGTGGTACCGGGGGATATCCCAATGGCAACAGCGCGGCCTATTTCATGCGCAACTTCCGCAACCTTCTTGTGATGGAGATGGGCGATGCGCTCTGGTTGGCAAAGGCGACGCCTCGGCATTGGCTTGAACAGGGCAAGAAGATTTCGGTCAAGAATGCGCCAACCTACTTCGGTACGGTGGCCTACGAGATCGTCTCGGACGTTGATAACGGAAAAATCACGGCAACGGTCGAAATGCCCTCGCGCAAGGCGCCGAAGGAAGTGGTCCTGCGCCTCCGCCACCCCAAGGCCGCACCGATCAAGAGCGTAACGATCAACGGCAAGGAATGGAAGGAGTTCACCAAGGACAAGGAAACGATTACACTGACGGGGCTGACGGGCACGGCGGTCGTGACGGCGCGATACTGAACCAGGTAAATGTGGTGAATGCAAAATTCACCACGTGGGACGAGAACATGCAGCTTACATCGAGAGAGCGCGTACTGACGGCCCTGGACCACGAGGAGCCGGACCGCGTGCCGCTGTTCATCGGCACCTCCGGCGCCACGACGGTGCTCGGGCCGGGCTACGAGCGGCTCAGGACGCACCTGGGCGTCCGCGGCGGGCCGGTCCGCTGGCTTTGGAAGGAACTGCAATACACATGGATGGACGAAGAGGTCTTGGTTCGCCTGGGCAGCGACGGACGCCCCGTTGGTCCCGGCCCTCCGGAGTCGACGTTGCGCAAGGAAATCTCGGAAAACTGCGCGATCGACGACTGGGGCGTCACTTGGCGCCGTGCCCCGGACAGTATCTATTTCGAGATGGTCGACGCCCCGCTGCGCGGCGCCGCGATCGACGACATCGAGCGATACCCCTGGCCGAACTTGACCGCGCCTTCCCGATTTGTCGGATTGGCCGAACGGGCCAAGGCGATCCAGGCGGCCGGCTATGCCGCGGTGCTGCTGACCGGCATCACCCTGTTCGAGCAGGCCTACATGTTGCGCGGAATCGACGCCCTGCTGATGGACATGGCCGCCGACGAGGATTTCTTTACGGCCTTGTTGGACAAGCTCAAGAGCCTGGCAATCCCCTATCTGCAGACGCTGCTGTCGCACGTCGGCCCCTACGTGGACGTGCTGGTCACCGGCGACGACCTGGGGATGACCGCCGGCCCGATGATGTCGCCACGCGCCTATCGCCGGTTGATCAAGCCGCACCACGCCGAGTTGCTCGCTGCGATCAAGCAGCACACGCCAGCCAAGATATTCTTTCACTCCTGCGGGAACATTTATGCGCTGTTGGGCGACCTGGCCGACGTCGGCGTGGACCTGATCAATCCGGTGCAGGTTTCCGCGGGCGAGATGGGCGACACGGCTGGGCTGAAACGGCAGTTCGGCGACCGGCTGAGTTTTTGCGGCGCGATCGACACGCACGGGGTGATGCCCCGCGGCACGCCCGACGACGTGCGGCACGAGGTGCGGCGGCGGATTGCCGACCTGGCGCCGGGCGGCGGCTATGTGGCCGCGGCCGTCCATTGCATCCAGCCCGACGTGCCGCCGGAGAACATCGTGGCCATGTGTGAAGAAGTGGCCCTGGCGGGGCAGTACCCGCTTCGGGTATGAAAGCACCAAGCAGCATTTACAGAGGAATCCGCTTTATGAGAATCATTCGTTTTCTGGATGCGGTCGGCAACATCCACTTCGGCGCATTACAGCCCGACGGCTCGGCGATGGCAATCGACGGCGACATCTTCGGCAAGTACTTGGTAACGAACCGGAAGGCCGTGGTTCGCAAGCTGCTGGCGCCAGTCGCGCCGGCCGGTTTTCTGTGCATCGGCCTGAACTATCGCCGCCATGCCGCGGAAGGCAATGTGCCGATCCCGCAGCACCCCGTGTTGTTTATGAAGACCGCCGCCGCCGTGCAGAACCCCGGCGACCCGATCGTCCTGCCGCGACATCTGGCCAGCCAGGAGGTGGACTACGAGTGCGAATTGGCCGTGGTTATCGGCCGGCGGTGCAAGAATGTCGCCCGAATCGAGGCGTTGAGCTGCGTGCTGGGCTACACCGCGGCCAACGACGTCAGCGCGCGCGACTGGCAGACGCGATTCGGCGGCAGCCAGTGGTGCCGCGGCAAGACGTTCGACACCTTTGCGCCCCTCGGTCCATGCCTGGTCACTCCCGACGAAATCCCGAATCCCAACTCGCTTCAGATCAAAACGCTGCTCAACGGCCAGGTCATGCAGGACTGGAACACCAACGACATGATCTTTGACGTGCCGACGCTCATCGAGTTTCTCAGCGGCAGCACCACGCTGGTTCCGGGCACGGTGATCCTGACCGGAACGCCGCATGGCGTCGGCATGGCCCGCAAGCCGCCCGTGTGGCTCAATCCGGGCGACACGGTGAGCGTCGAACTCGAAAAGGTGGGCACGTTGACCAACCCGGTTGTCTCGGAGGAGGACGCGTAACGTGACGAAGCGGAATGCTGCAACGACGAAGATTCCCGTTGAACTCAAGAAGGCCGACCTGCTGCGTCTCTACGAACGAATGGTGCTGTTGCGGCGGTTCGAGTCCAAGGCCCAGGAGTTGTATCGTGCCGGCCGCTGGCCGGGGTTCATTCATCTTTACATCGGCGAAGAGGCCACGGCGGTGGGCGTCTGCGCCCATCTTCGCAACGACGACTGGATCACCAGCACGCACCGTGGTCACGGGCACGTGCTGGCCAAGGGCGTTCCGCCCGGCGTGGTCATGGCGGAGCTCCTCGGCAAGACGACGGGCTGCAGCGGCGGCCGGGGCGGCAGCATGCACATGTACTACCCCTCCGTCGGCCTCTTCGGGACGACGGGGATTGTGGCCAGCGGTATTCCATCGGCCGTGGGCACGGCGCTGAGTGCGCAGGTCCGCGGGACCGATCAGGTGGCCGTTGCGTTTTTCGGCGACGGCGCGACCAACCACGCCGGGTTCCTGGAATCGATCAATTTTGCCGCCGTGCAAAAGATCCCGATCCTTTTCGTTTGCGAAAACAACCTCTACGCCACGCAGACGGCCTTGACGAAGACCACCGTCAACACGCGCATTTCCAGCAAGGCCGCCGCCTTTGGCTGCGCCGGGGTCACGGTCGACGGCAACGACGTGCTGGAGGTCTGGAAGGCAACCCGCGAGGCCGTTGCGCGTGCCCGCGCCGGCGTGGGGCCGACGCTCATCGAGTCGCTCACCTACCGCTGGTGCGGCCACCACGAAGGCGATCCGCCCTGCGGAGGCTACCGCAGCGAGGAGGAGCTTAACGCCTGGAAGCAGCGCTGCCCGATCGCGGCTTTCCGCAAGTTGCTCGTCGAAGAAGCGCGGGTGGCGTCGGCGGCGGAACTGGCCGCGATCGATCGCCGCGTCGAGGAAGAGATCGAGGAAGCGATCCGCTTCAGCGAGTCTTCGCCCGATCCCGATCCGGCGAAGCTCTTCGACCACGTGTACGCCGAGCCGATCCATCCGCCCATGCCCGCCACGCCGCCGGCCGGGGATTGTCCCGATTTTCGGGCAGGAGCGGATACGAGGCAAGATAGGGGCGATGTCAGCCCGAAAATGGGACTGTCCCCTTTACCCGCGCGGGAAACGGTGCAAAAAGGTTGGTTGGACGCCGTCCGCGACGGCATTGCCGAGGAGATGCGCCGCGATCCGAACCTCATTTACCTCGGCGAAGGCATCGCCGAGCGCGGGGGCTGCTTCGGGCACAGCAAAGATCTGTGGAAGGAATTTGGCGGCAGGCGGGTCATCGACACGCCAATCTGCGAGTTGGCCTTCACCGGCGCCGCCACCGGCGCGGCGGCGACCGGCTGCCGCGCGGTGGCCGATCTGATGTTTGCCGACTTCATGTTCGACGCCGCCACCCAGATCATTCACATGGCCGGCAAGTTGCGCTACATGAGCAACGGCCAGGTCGGCGTGCCGCTGCTGGTGCGGGCGCCGATGGGCATGATCAAGTGCGCCGGGGCGCACCACAGCGGTACCTACTATCCGGCCTTCGGCCACTGTCCGGGGCTGATCGTGGTGGTGCCCTCGAACCCGGCCGACGCCAAGGGACTGGTCAAGACCGCCCTCCGCGCGGGCGACCCCGTGCTCTTCCTCGAACACAAGGCCCTGTTCAGCTCGAAGGGCCAGGTCCCCGTCGGCGAGCACCTCGTGCCCTTCGGGCAGGCCGCCGTCGCATTGCCGGGCACGGACCTGACCATTGCCACCTGCGGCCTGCACGTGCGGACGTGCCTGGAGGCGGCCGCGGAGCTTCAGAAGAAGGGCGTCTCTTGCGAGGTGATCGATTTGCGGACCATCGTACCGCTCGACGTGGAGACCGTCGCCGCCAGTCTGCACAAGACCGGGCGACTGTTGGTGGTGGACGAGGCGTGGTCGATGTTCGGCGTCGGGGCAGAGTTGGCGGCGGCGATGATGGAGCACGCCT
>JBEKVL010000606.1:0-4472 GCA_049514055.1 Tepidisphaeraceae bacterium
TTAATTGGCCCGGTGATGGTGATCCCCTGGTTCTTGCCAACCAACGGATTACCACTGAGGACGACCGGATCGAAGTGGTAGTATGTTCCGGTATCCACAAAGATCGTGTCGGCCCCGCCGAGGTTGTAGATCCGCAGGAGCGACGTGAGCAACGGCTTGGGCTTGCCGGGGAGTTTGCCGTCGTTGCGGTTGCTGCCGACGGCGGTGGTGTAGACATCACCGGTCTGCGAGGCGTCGTTGATGTAGTAGCTGTGGCCGTTTTCTGGAATGGTGAAGGTTTCCGTGCTGCGGTCGTAAACCGAGGGGTTGGCGGCCAGTGACACCTGAATGCGCAGACCGTACATGCCGTAGGTCATCCCGGAATTCAGAGGAATCCAGGTATATTGCCCGGTGTCCGGAACGCTGGAGGCAATGTGCATGAGGAGCTGTGGCGTGCCGGCAACGTCCTGGTACAAGTCGATGTTCACCGGCGATCCGGCGCCGCCGAACGTGGACCACTGGATAGTGTGCGGTGTCGACAACTCCCAGTCTACATAGAGATCCGGATAGCTGATGTGAATGTGCGCCGTTTGCAGATCAGTGTCGCTGGTGGTGTTGCCGTAGGCGCCCATGTCCGGCGCGGTGGTGCTCGGCAGGACATAAAGGAACGCATTGTCCAGGTAGCTGTCGTCAGTCGATCCGCTTTCGCGAATTGACTGGAAGCGATAGGTGACACTGCGCGCGCCGGCGGGAATGTGCAGCCGGTCGCCGATCAACTCCCAGCGGTCGGACGCATTGCTGGCGGGCACCGTGTCGGGTGTGCCGATGGCAACGCCGGAACCGTTGAGGAACGTGAAGACGATCTGGCCCTGGTCGGCCGGTGTTTCCGCCGCGGAACGCACACGCCCGCCGAAGACCGCCACCAGGCCCTGACCATCGAGCTGCGCCGTGGTAAAGCCCGCGCCGGTAAGGCTGATCGTCTGTTGCGCGAACCCCGAGGCCACTGCGCCGGAATAGAAATAGCTGCTGCCATTGAACGGCGCCGGGTTGGCCGACTGCGTGCCGCCTCCGGAGTTGACGATCCAGGAAGTCATGCCCGACTCAAAAGAGGGATTGGCCAGTAGGTTCAAATACGATCCCGGCTGGCCGATATCCGTGACCGGATCGGCGGTGTCGAGCGTCGGACTGGAGGCGCGAATTCCGTTGGTGAGCGGGACGATGTTGAAGTTGTCGCGCGCCAGGTTCACGAACTGCGGCTGTGCCCAGGTGGGGTTGACGACGGTCGTGCCGATGGAGTGCAGGTCGAGACGGTTGAGCGTCACCTGCCAGTCGAGGATGTCGAGGAAGTCCAGCAGCCAATGCACGAGTTTGCCGGTGCCGGTGCTGAACAGATCGTTGTAGTCGCTGAAGAAGCCGGTGCGGCTGTTGTCGGCCACGAAGAGGTCGTAGCCGGCGGTCGTCCACATGATATTGTTCAGCGCCTGGACGTTGCTCGATCCGCCGTCAACCTGGATGTTGTTGCCGGAATTGGAATAGAAGGTGTTGTTGATGATGCGTACGTCGGTGGCGCCACCGGTGTCGATGCCCGCGCTGAGATTGCGGTAGATGAGGTTGTGAATCACGATCTGGCCGCTGGTAGCCTGGATGCCGACGGTGTTGCGGGCAATGCGGTTGAACTGGATGGTGCCGGTGAAACTGGTGCCGGTGTAATTCATCTCGATCAGGTTGGCGTTGTCGAGTGTGGTGCTGCCGAGCGTGCCGGAACCGGTGACGCCGGTCGAGTCGTTGTGGACGTGCTGGAGTTGCATCAGGCCGGTGAGGTTCACACCCACGTTGTAGTTGTTGAATATTTCGTTGCCCACGGAGCCGGCGACGAACCCCAGGCCGCCGGTAAGCGAGTTGACGCTATCAACGATGCCGGTGTTGTTGGCATAGATGCGGTTGGAGTTCAGCAATGCCGGCGTGGCATAGTTCACGCCGATGTTGGCGGAAAAGATCGAGTTGTGATCGATGGAGCCGGTGAATTGCGTGGAGAGGTTCAGCGCGGTGCCGCCGCCGGAGATGTAGTTGGTGGTGAGGGTGCCTGCGGAGGGTGTCGAGACGGTCAGGCCGCCGCTGATGAAATTGCCACTCAGCATCAACGCGCTGGTTCCGGAGAGGGTGACAGCACCGGAAATATAGTTGTTGACGATTGTGGCGTTGGTCGGGTTGCCGTTGAGCCAGAGCGTGCCGATGGCGCTGTGCTCGACACGGTCTCCGCCGCCGCCGGAGAGCGTCAGATTGGAGATGTTGTCGTTGGCCACCTCGACGTTCGTGCCATTGGTGAGCGTCAGGCCGCCGGTCATGGATAAACCCTGGAGAATAACGCCCTGGGCGTTGGTGAGCACAACCGAGCCTACGAATGTGGCCGGCACGCCGCTGGGTCCGATGATGAGCACGCCGCTCGGAGCGCCGCTGAGGGTGAAACCGCTGTAAGTGCCGCTGTCCACCAGGATGACATCGCCCGCAGCCAGGGAGTATTTGCCCAGAACCGATTGCACGGAATCCAGCGGCGAGGCGGGGGTGGTTCCGCTGTTGGTGGACGAACCGGCGGCGGTCGTGAACGAGTCATCCAGCGTCAAAGCATCGTTGACGTAGTAGATGCTGTGGATCGCAAAGGCGGTCCCCAGCGCGTAGATTTGCGGGCCACCGGTGGAACTGTCGCCCCAGGCCACAAACGGCCGGCCGCCGGCGTCCACCGACAGGGCCAGCGTCGAGACGGCCGACGAGGTCCAGTGGATGCCGTTGAAGCTGGCATCGCCAGGCAGAACCCGCGCGAAGGCCGTACCGTTGAAGCGGTTGGCGTAGATTTCGGTGTCTTGCGAGGGCGCGCCCGCCAGACGGCGCTCCAGCCAGACCAGTTCCAATGTTCCGCCGGCCTGCGCCAATTGCGGCTGCGACGCCGCCCCGCGCGTGGTGGCGTTGCCGGCGCTGCCCGGTGTGTCGATCGAGACGCCGGACCAGGCGCCGCCGTTGCTCGTGGCGGTGGCGATGTCCGCCTCATTGCTTGATGTTGTCGGATTATTGACTGTTGCCTGCCAGGCAACGAACAGCGCGCCGTTGTAGTACGCGACGCTCGATTGGTCGGCGGAGCCGGGAGTGTTGCTCAAGCCGTTGCCGGACGCCGACTGCCCCACCGCCGACCACGACCCGCCTGAGTACTGTTTCAGGTAAACCTGCGACGAACCCGGCGATCCCTGGGTCCACGATATCGCAAATTTTGTCCCGTCGGTGGCCAGCGAGAAGTCCGGAATCGCGACGCCCGACCCGCTGACTCCCGAGCCGTTAGCGGCCCCGGCGCCGAGCGCCGACCAGACTCCCCCGGCAAACTGTTGGACAAAGACGTTGGTTGGGCCGCCGGAACGGTCCAACCAGGCCACGACCGGGCCGGCCGCGGTGTATACGATCTGCGCGTGGTCGGCCGCCCCGGTGCCGCTGATGCCACCGGCCGAGAGCGACGAACCGAGCGCGATCCAGCCGCCCGCGCCGCCGTTGGCCGTGGGCGAGTACGCAGCGACCTCGATGTCGCTGGAAGAACCGTTGAACGCGGTCCAGGCGACGACGGGATTGCCGGAACCATCGACGGTGATAGCGGGCCGGCGTGAATTAGCGGCGGTGTTGCTGATCCCGCCACCCTGGGCGCTGCCGGCCAGTTGCATCCACGCGCCAGCTATATGTTCTGCTACGTAGATCTCGTACGTTCCGCCGCGATTGTCGGCCCAGGCGATGAACTGGGCGGTCGAGGTGGTGGCGATGGCCGGGTCGACCGCCGAGTCCGGGCTGTTGCTCACGCCGCCATTGCTGGCGGACTGCCCGAGTTCCATCCATCGGCCCAGGGAATCGGTCGCACCGCTGATGGTGGCCGCAGGCGGTGTGCCGGGAGTCAGATCCACGAGACCGCTGAAGCCGCCGCTATTGACGGTGCTCGCGCCGCCGGGCAACGTGGCGCGGTTGATCCTGGCGAGCGTAACCGTGGCCCCGGCGGAGCGTGCGAGGGAAGCATCGGTCAGCGTGTAGGTTCCGGGTGAAGTGTCGATGATACGGTTGTAGTCGTTAACGCCGGCGCCACCGTCGATGGCCACCGGCCCGCTGAACGTGCTGACGTCGAAGCTGTTGTCGCTGGGTCCGCCGGTAAGCTGCGCCTGGGCGATGCCGTTCAGGACATAACTGGTTCCGTCGGAACGTCGCAGGCTCGCGTCCGTGAGCGTGAAATCGGTGTCGTCGTTGGAAATGAGCGTGTCCGTGCCGCCGTTGCCGTTGATCACGACCGACCCGGCCTGTCCGCCCGGCCAGCCGCTGACATCGAACGTATTGTTGCCGGCCCCGCCCGTCAATGTCACGTTTCGTATCTGGGAATAGGTCACCACTCCCTGGCCTCCGGCCGAGGTGACCGTCGTGGAAAGGCCCGTCAGGACGAAGTTGCCATCGGCCGTGATCTCCAGCATGTTGTTGCC
>JBEKVL010000607.1:0-4465 GCA_049514055.1 Tepidisphaeraceae bacterium
GGGACCAGAGATCACGACCGCGAAGCTGTATCTCCTGTGTTGTGCGGCAGTTACAAACGAAAACGACCGCATTGTCGCCGCGAGAAGTGTAACCTTGAGTCTGCCGCAGTTGAACCACGCCGAATTCCGCAAGTATACCCACAGTGAGCTGACCAGCCCCCGCCACAAGCTCTCCAAGCTCCTGAATGCGGACACGGTCTTCAAAATGCTCTCACAACCCCGGAGCCTGTTCAACCTCCGGGACATCATGGACAGCGGCAAGATCCTGCTGGTGGACCTGTCCACGGTCGGCGGCGATGCCGGCAACATCCTCGGCTCCTTCATGCTCTCGCTGCTGCACCTGGCCGCCCTGGCCCGCTCCGACAGCGACCCCGCGACCTACAAACAATGCCACATCATCTGTGATGAGATCCACCGCTTCAGCACCTCCTCGCTCGAGAAGCTCCTCGCGGAAACGCGCAAGTTCAATGTTTCCCTGACCTTGGCGCATCAGAACCTGGCCCAGCTGAGCTCCGCCCAGGTCGACGCCGTTTGCGGCGTCGGCTCGACGATCATCTTCCGCATTGACGGTGCCGATACGGCGTATATGCGAAGGAATCTGCTGGGCCGCGTCAAGGCGCAAGATCTCGTGGGCCTGGAGAAGGGCCAGGCGATCGCCCGGATCGACAACCAGGTCGTGCGGCTGCGCACCCGGCCGCCCCCGAAAGCCCTCCAGCCCAACCACCGCGAACTCATCATCCAGCAGTCGCGGCCGCGCTACTACCGGCCGCTGGCGGAGTTTGGCATGGAAGTCCGAAAACCCGACCCTTCGTTGGCGCCCCCGGCGCCCCCGACGCCGCCGGGCACGGATCCGGCCCCGGTGGACAGCGAGGCTTTCGCCTATGACACCCTCTGAATCGCTCCAGAACCGTGCCGCCAGACTCATCGCCCAGATCGTGGCCATGCTGGATGAGACATACATGAGCCGGCTCATCGACGGACCCCTCGACGCAGCCGGGGAGCAGTTTCGCTGCCCCGCCGATACCGCCCGGTCCCACCGGCACTTCAATCGCCTGTTGGCGGCTTTTGTCATGCATCTCTACCGGCACGGCCTCGCCTGCCCCCGCCGGCTCTCGGCAGCGCAGGCCCGCGAGCAAGCCCTGGCGCTGCTGGAGCAGGGCTACGAGGGTCGGCCGGGCAAGCGCTATGAGGCGGCGCTGCTGGATGCCGCGCAGGGGGGGATGCCGATGGTCCTGTTGCAACTGACCCAGATCATCAAGAACCGCCAGCGGCAGGAGTATGTCCGCTGGGTATTCGCCCGCCTGCTGGATCCCATCGACTGGGATCTCCGCTGCGCCGTCGCCCGCATCCTGATGTCCGCCTGGGTCGGCCTGGTGCCGCCACCGGCGCTGGTCGGCGGCCTGACGCCGGAAGAAATGGCCGACCAGATCCCCGAACTGCTTGAGGTCGCCCTGGAGTCAGATCGCCTGGGCCTGGGCTCCGCCATCCCCCGCGTCAACCTGAAATGATCCGAGCCGTGCATCCGCGTTTGCGGCCGATCCCTTCGTCCCGTGGCGACCGTTAACACTCCGGATGAAATCCCCCGGCATGTTCTCCCGCCGTAATCGCCGTGGCGACGAACCTGATGGCATTAACCACGGAGGCAACTGACATGATCTTCGACGAAGACAACGAACCGACGCCGATCAGCGATGTGCCGGAATCGCCGATCATCAAAGTGGACCGGGGCAGCCTGTACGGAAGTGTGCCTGGACTTGATGAAGAGGAACTGGCGGATCCGCAGGAACTGCAGCGAATGGCGTTCCAGAACGACTGGGCACCGATCCTGGCCTTGCCGACACCGCCTCGCAGCGTCTTTCATCCAGACCTGGACGAGGACGGCAATCCGCAAGGTGCCTTTGGGTCGGTGGACTGGGAGCGGATACACGGCCCGTTTGACAAAGCCCGGTACAAGGCGGATCGGCTGGCCGAGGCACTGCGTTATTCACTGATCGGCCGGGAAACAGCCCTGGAGCATGTGGCAGGCTCCGGCAAGTATAAGGTGCTGGATTATCTGCACCGAGGCGTCATCCGTGAGGACCACATCGTGGACGAGAACATGCAATCCGTTCTCCGGTGGGATGCCCGCATCCGGCGGCAGCAGGACGAGATTCTCTCTCTGCGAAAGTATAGCTGGAGCCGACGGCACCGACAGGATGAATAGCCATGACGCGCTTCCGGTGATCCCGTGGCGCGGCGCTGGCGTATGCCGGCCAGCAGACTTCCCTCTTGCGCGATCGACTCCCAGGCGCTATTCTGGTTCCCGGTTTTCTGGAAAGGATGGCGCCGCATGACACTGCAAAGACGAAAGACGCTTGTCGCGGGCGTGGTGGTTGGGATCCTCGCCCTGACCCACCTCAATACGCTCGTGCATTGGCTGCATCGCGCCGGCATCATTGAACTGGCCAACTGGGTCGGCGAACGATATCTCACCGGCACGGCCGTGGCGATCATGGTCACGTTGATCTTCCTGACCACCGACGCCTCGCGTATCGATCCGATGGATCATTCCCGCCGCTGCCGGACCTGCGATCGCGCGCTGGCGCGAGACGGGCGGTACTGCCCGCATTGTGGCGGGCTCCGCTGATGACGCCGGCCAGGATCCCGTCATGGACTCAGGCTTCGCCACAGGAACTGCAGAAGTAAACGCCACACCGGGAGCAGAATCGCGGGTCGCCTTGATGATCGTTCACCGCGCCGCAGCGCCGGCAGAACAGCCAACCGGTGGCTTGTGCTGCGGGTGTTTCGGCCGCCGGGTTACCGGTGGCCGGTTTGGAATCCGGCACGGGATCGTCAAGTTTGGAATGCGGCGGTTTCTTCTGGCTGGTTAGTTTACGTGCCATGAGATCGCTCCTTGTCAGCGGCAGGTTGTTCAAAGGGCAGTCGGTGTTGCCTGGAACTGAGCGGGCAGGAGGGGTGGCAGTGGCAGCGGATCAAGGGGTCGTGGCAGCCGTAACCCCGGTAGGGTTTGCCGTAGGCATCCGCCAACTGACCGGCGATCTCGTCGGTGGTGATGATGCCCTTGCCAAGTGGGTGGTTCTTCCTGGCCCACGCGGTGAGGCACGCGAATGCCAGGTACTGCGGTATGCCCAGCCGCTTGAAGTGGACGGCCAGCCTGAAGCAGGCGACACGCTGGCCATCGCTGACGCCACACTCAAGCATGTGTCGAGCGCAGGGCGGCAGGGCATATGCCCGCGAGGCACGAGTTGGGATCGCGCTTACCGCGGCGGTGTCAACGGTGGGCTCGGGGGCTGATGCCGGGAGCGGCCGGGGCAGAGACGATTCCAGTTGCGATTCGGTCACCCTGCGGATGCTAGCCAGCAACGCCCACTGGTCCGGGAACGGCTGCAGATCGCTGTCTGGATTGACGAAAACGCAGCGGCTTTGGGGCAGGAGACGCCCGAAGAGGGGAACATTGATAAAGTTGCCATAGCTGGCACCGTTGCTGAGTCGATCCTGCTTGGGGAAGACTTCGACCTTGGGCAGGCCCAGCTCCTGCAGAATGGACTGGACGGCACGCCGTGCCGTGGCCGCCATTACGCCGCCCGCCACGGCGAAGATCCACACATGCCATCCCTTGCCCTTGCTGCGCTCGAGATACGCGGGCAGACTGCGCTTCGCGGCGACGGCCAGGAACCGGCGGGGCGGGTCCGGATCCAATTGGTCAAAATCAGCCACCACCGCGCTGGTGCGGTCCCCATCCAACAGATACACACCGTACGGTCGCCGGCCCTCGAGATGGTTGCGGATGACCTGGTCGGTCACCGTCGCCTTGACCTGCCAGACCCGGCCGGTGGCCGGATCGTAGGTGCCATAGACGTGCGCGAGGCCGCGGAAACAACTGCGGAACAGTTGTATCCGCTCGGCGGTGATCATGAAGACTGGCTCGGACACGCCTCGGCTCCGTGATTGCGGGCATCTCGACAGCGGGCAACCAAGTCTGCCGACGAAGGCAGAGGATCCGCTCTGAACCCTCGCGGGAGGATCAGGGGCGGGATTTCAAGTGCTGACGCCAGTGCGTTGGAAGGGAACGACACGGCGGAGGCATCAAGGGGGATTGGGTTCAAGCACCCCAAAAGGCTCTGGATCTGCGCTGGGATGGGAAGGATCCACGGCTGCGTAGACTCGCAGGCCGGCATCGCGCTTACGCAGGCGGACCAGGGCGTGATTGCGGGCACCGCGATAGAGAAAGGCAGGCAGGGCATGGGCGTCACGAAGGCCGGGCAGAGAACGGCCGGTGGATATCCGACGACTATCATGCCATCTACAGGCCACCACACGCTTTGGGGTACAGGTCTTGCTGGGCCATTTCCTTTTGCAGAGCATTCAGAAGTCTCCTGAAACTGAGCCGTCCCTGATCCGTGGCGCATGCCAGCAGCCGCTGGAGCAGACTCCGACACGGTGCTTGCCCCGTTTCCATCATCCA
>JBEKVL010000608.1:0-4462 GCA_049514055.1 Tepidisphaeraceae bacterium
CGATCTCCCCGCCCGCGAAGTGAACCGTCCCGCCGCCCGAGCCGGTGTACGTGCCGGCCAGCGTAGTGACGCCGGCGCTAAAATAGAAAGCGGCGCCCGTGGCAATGTTGAAGGTGCCGCCGGTGTCCGTGCCCCCGCCGCTGGTGAGATTGACGGCGCCTTGCTGAACGCCGACCGTGCCGCCCTGGACGTTGAACACGCACCCTATGGTCATCGTGCCGCTGTCGCTCGTCTTGTTGAAGGCTCCGGCGTCGTTCACCAAGCCCGGGTTGCTCAGGCCGTTGGCGTTGCCGAGATTCAGCACGCCGCCGGTCAGGATATTGATGCTGTGGCCATTCATGGTCAGCGTCCCGGTGTCGATCGTCAGCGTGCCGCTGATCATCAGATCGCCCGTGGCGGAGAAACTCTTGCCACCCAGCAAATTAAGCGTGCCCTGGTCGGTGGTCATCCCGGCGAGCTGCGGGAAGGACGCACTCGAGCCGTTCAGGGTAACGTTGGCCTGGTTGGTGGTGATATTATCGCCCGAAGGGAAGTTCAGGGTTGCGCCATTACCGACGATCCAGGTGCCGCCGGTGAGGGCGCCCGAGGAGAATTGGGCGAGCGATGCGCCCAGAGTCAGCGTCCCCGTGTCGACTTCGAGAGTGCCGGAGTTGGTTATGTACCCGGAGATGAGGGATGCGCCGCCGCTGCTCTTCAGCGTGCCGGCGTTGATGATGCTCCCTTGCGATGCGTTTTGCAGCGTTAAAGGGCCAAAGGGGCCGGACGCCATCACGTAGGAGGCGCCCGTTTCGATCTTCAACGTGGCGGAGCCGCTGCTGCCAATGTTCAGGGCGTCGGTTTCTCCTGAGATGTTGCCGCCGGTCTGAATGATCGTTCCGAAGTCATCCAACACGCCGCCGCTGACAAACGACTCCCTGCCGGTGAGATTCATCGTGCCCAGGTTGGACACGTTCTCCCCTTGGGCAGCGACCAGCGCCCCGCCGCTCCATTGGAACATGTTGCCGGGGAAGTTGAGCGAGAGCCCCGCTTGGCCGATCCACACTGTGCCGTTGTTAAGTTCCACGGTGCCGGCGCCGACGCCGACGCCGACGAGCGGACCCGAATAAGTGACGCCGGTGGGCGTCCCGGCATTGTAGTTTCCCCAAGCCGGGGCCAGGCACCAACTAAGATCGATCTTCGCGCCCTGGCCGCCGTTGAACGTCGCGCCGCCGTTGAATGTTCCGCTGAAGGAGAACGCTCCGTCGCTCGTTTGGAAACCGCTCGAGACTTGGACCGTGTCCCCCGCGGCGACATTGAAAGTTGTGCCGCCGCCGAGCGTTCCATCGGCCGCCAGCTCGAGGACAGCCCCTGTGGGCAGCGTGGGGACGTTGATGGTGACGGCGTTTTCCGAGCCAGGCATCGTCGCCGCGCCGTTCGGAAAATCGATCACGCCCGAGTCGCCCACCATTGCCAAACCGAGGCCGTTCACGCTTGCCAGCGATGGCACGCTGATGACGCTGCCCGCGCCCAGGCTTTCGAGGTAAACCTGCCCTGAGGCAAGGGACGGCAGATGGATGGTCCCGCCGGAACGCGCTTTGGCGGGCGAGGGCGCGGCGAGGAACTTCGGATTGATCGTCACGGTGGTCAACACCGCCAGAGAAAGGATGCTTCCCGTCCCCGAGCAGGTAAGAAACGGGTAGTTGCCGAATTCTTCGCAACTGGCAAGGCTCGGCACGCTGAGCGTGGATCCGTTGCTGGCCGTAAAGCTCGTGTAGTCGGCGCCGCTCAGTGCGGCGAGATTCACCGTACTCCCTTGGCCGTCGCTCAGGATCTTCACGGTACCCCCGAGGGTCGCGCCAATGTTGAAAACGAATTCGGCGAGCGTCCGCAAGTCCAACAGCCCGCCGGCAAGGGCCTCGAATTGCGGACCAACACCGTTGGCAGGCCCGTTCGGAAAGTCCACACTGGTCAGCCTTTGCAGAGAGAGGACGCTCCCGGTCCCCTGCGCCTCCATGATAGTGGTGTTTTCGTTTTCCGTGTAGCTGGTCAGTTCCGGCAAGCTCACCGTGGCGCCATTCAGGGCATAGAAGTTGACATCGGACGCGGTCGTAGTGCCGGTGGCCGTGACCGTGACTCCCGGGCCGTCGCCCGTCAAGGAGCCGCCGGTGATCGAGAGGGTGCCGGTGAACCCGACCCCGGCCTTCTCGACATCGATCGTAGCGCCGATGTTGTTGAAGCCGCACGCAATGGTCGACATGCCGCCGCCGGCGGTTTTTTCGAAAGTACCGTAGTTATTCAGCGTCCCGTTGCCGGTGATATTGCCGTCCCCGGTGATCTGGAAGATCGCGCCAGCCTGGTTGTTCAGTACGTCGCCGCTGCCGATGGCGATACCGTTGCCGGACGTGTCGGCATCGATGATCGTGCCGTTATTATCGACCGTTGGGGGAAGAATCTGGCCGTTGGCGTTTCCTGCGATGGTCATGCAGCCGGCGTTGGTCAGCGTGCCGGGGCCTTGAATGCTGCCCCACTGGAGCAAGCCTTGGGGAAAATCGAAGGTAGCTCCGGCCGGGGCGATGGAGACGCTGGTTTCGAGGTTCACCGTCCCCTGCCCGGTGCCCGTGTAGGTGCCGGTGAACAAGGTGGTGGCCGCGCCGAAGATCAACGACGCGCCGGCGGCGACATTGAACGTGCCGCCGGTGTCGGTGCCGCCGCCATCGGCGTTGAGGCTGGCCTGATCGACTTCGATGACGCCAGCGGCGCCGTTGTTCAACGCCGCCTGGAACTCGGCGGCGTTGTCGCCGGTCTTCAGCAGCGTGCCGTCGTTGATAAAAGTCCCCGCGCCGCTGATGGTGGCGCCGTCGGTGATATCGAACGTCCCGCCCGACTCGTTGGTGAGCGTCCCGCCGGTGCCGATCGTGATGCCGTTGCCCGGGGTATCGGCATCAATGATGGTGCCGTCATTATTGACCGTAGGGGGAAGAATCTGGCCGTTGGCGTTTCCTGCGATGGTCATGAAGCCGGCGTTGGTCAGCGTGCCGGGGCCTTGAATGCTGCCCCACTGGAGCAAGCCCTGGGGAAAATCGAAAGTAGCGCCGGCTGGGCCGATGGAGACGCTGTTTTCGAGGTTCACCGTCCCCTGCCCGGTGCCCGTATAGCTGCCGGTGAAAGTGGTGGTCGTGGCCGTGCCGAAGATCAACGATGCGCCGGTGGCGATGTTGAACGCACCGCCGGTGTCGATACCCGGTTGGCCGTTGATGGCGAGGCTCCCCTGGTCGAGTTCAATGACGCCATCGGCATTGTTGTTCAGCGCGGGTTGGAACACTGTGGCGCTATTGTCGGTCTTCCGCACCGTCCCGTCGTTGTTGAAAGTCCCCGCGCCGTTGACATTGGCGCCGTTGGTGATTTGGAAAGTCCCGCCGGACTCGTTGTCGAGGACGCCATTCCCCGAACCAAATTCCCCCGACACAAGGGTTCCGATGTTGAAACCGTTGCTGGAGTTGTCGGAATCGATCACTACACCGGCATTGTCCAGGGTGGTCCAGAGGCTCTCACCATCGATATTTCCCACCACGGCAACATAGCCAGTGTTGGTAAGGGCGCCGGGACCCTTAATGCTGCCGTAAAGCTGGAGCATGCCCTGAGGGAAACTGAAGGTGGCGCCGGGAGAGTCGATCATGACGCCGTCTAGGCCGATATCGAGCGTCCCTTGCCCGGAACCGGTGAACTTGCCGGCGATCTCTAACGACGATCCCGGTTCGCTTACCGACACCTGGCCGCCGGTCATCGATAAGCCACCGTAAAGGACCGCCCCGTTGATAGTCGCCGAACCCCCGGTAATCGAGAGGAGATCGTTGGCGCTAGTGGAGAGGTACTCGAGCGAGATGGTGTCGCCGGACTGGATCGTCACCGTGGCAGCCGAGGCCGTACTAATGTACACCGAGTCGTTAACGCCGGGCACCTGGCCGGTGCTCCAGTTGCTGCCGACGTCCCAGTCGCCGCCACCGGGGTTAGTCCAGTTGACGGCGAGCAGGAGCCGCTGCTCCAAGCCCTCGGCACATGCGGTGTCTCTGGAAGCCCGATTCGTCTTGCGTCTACGCAGTTTGCGAAGGTTGAGGAACATCACCATTCCTCCGAAAGATGTCCAGCATGTCGATTCAACCAAGCCCGACCTTGGTTTCGCGCCGGCCGTTTCCTCGCCTGCACCAGGCGAGGCGCCGACACGTAGAAACGCTCGCGGGTACGTTCACAGGAATATACCAAAGCCACCATCGGAGAATAAAGACAAAAGGTACTCTTTATCCAAGTTTTGATTCCACAGTAAATGCCATTGAATTAAACCGCTTCGCGGTAGGGAAGAGGAGAGGGCAAGGTGATGTGAGTGGTGACACTGCGCTCATCGCAGCCAAGGGCCATGCACGACATTTCGGGTCGAATCAGCACGACTTGGGTCGATCATTCGTCCCAAGCTAAGTCGCAAATATAA
>JBEKVL010000609.1:0-4457 GCA_049514055.1 Tepidisphaeraceae bacterium
TGGCGCCATTTGATGATGAGCGGGTGGCGGTTTTCGTGTTCGGCGAGGACTTTGGCTTCGATTTGCGGGATGCGGTTGAGCTTCCAGGAGGTCAGGATGAGCTGCTGGGCGAGGTTGAATTGCTCGACGGCCTGGGGGTTGAGTTCTTCGAGGTAGCCCTCGGCGAAGAGGTTGTAGTCGGCGGGGTTCTCCGTAGGAAGCAGTGGGGATTGAGAAGTGAGGCCGTGTTTGAGGGCGTTGAGGGCGGATTTGGCTTTGCCGGCGGCGGTGCGGGGGCCGGTGGATTTAAGGGCATTGAGACGGTTGGCGGCGGTTCTGGGGTCGATTTCGGCTGCGGGTGCGGTCATGAGGTTCCTTTGTTAGGGTTATGAGCAGTATAACATACTGCTATTCTTGGTGCAATACAAATGACCTAAGTCTGTGTGTACGCTCAGGGCCATCGCATTTGGCCTGAAACCCCTGTTCGGAGTTCACGCTTTAGCGTGTTTTGGCCCGACAGACACGCTAAAGCGTGAACTCCGAGCGAATTCTCGGAGTCAGTTAGGGCCAAATGATTCTGCCCTGTGTGTACGCTAAACACGCGATGGTCACACGCCACCTTTCGCGTATAAGTGATGGCGGCTACAACGCCGCCGACCAGCCGAAGAATCGAGCAATGTTGGTGGTGGTGATTTCGTCCAGCTTCTGAAGCGTCACGCCACGGATACGGGCGATGGCGGCGGCAGTGTGGATGACGAAGGCGGGTTCGTTGTTCTTCTGTTTGCGCACGGGTTCGGGGGCGAGATACGGGGCGTCGGTTTCGACCAGCAATTGGGCGTCGGGGATGAAGGCGGCGATCTCGCGCAGCTCGTCGGATTTCTTATAGGTGACGACACCGGTCAGGCCGATCATGTGCCCCAGGTCGAGGATGCGCCGGGCTTCGGACTTGAAGCCGGTGAAGCAATGGAAATCGGCGCGGATGGCCGGGAAATCGCGGAGAATGGCCAGACAGTCGTCGATCGCCTCGCGACAGTGGATCACAATGGGCCGGTTACGCCGGCGGGCGATGTCGAGTTGGGCGAGGAAGACGCGCTTCTGCACATCACGCGGAGAGAAGTCATAGTGGTAGTCGAGGCCCATCTCGCCCAAGGCGAGGACGACCGGGTCGGCCTCGAGCTCGGCCAGACGGGTGAGATGGGCGTCGGTGGCTTCGGCCGAATGATGGGGGTGGATGCCGATGGCGCAGCGGATGTGCGGGTGCTGGCGGCAGAGAGCGATCGCCTTCCCGGCATCGGCGATGTCGGTGCCGATGGTGATCATGCCCGTGACGCCGGCCTGACGCGCGTTCTGGAGAACGGTGTCAAGCCGATCGGCAAGCTGGGGATAGGTGAGATGGGTGTGGGAGTCGATCATAGCTGATAGTTGATAGTTGATAGTGCGGACAGTAGTTGGGTATTGCCTGCTGGCAGCCAGTATCCGTTTCCCACTATCAACTATCAACTGGGAACCATTAACTGCCTTTCAAAAAGTCGCCTCAAATGCATGTGGCGTATGGCGGATGATCGGTTGGCGGCCGGGAGGCCAGACGATGGCGACGACATCGAAGCGGGCGGGGGGCTGGGGGTGGCCGTAGCGGCCGAGGTAGTGGCGGGCGACGCGGGTAAGCTGGTGCTGCTTGGCGGAGTTGACCTGATCCTCGGGGCGGGGCTCGTCTTCCTCGCGGGTTTTGACCTCGACGAAGACAATGGTCAGGCCTTCCTTGGCAACGATGTCGATTTCGCCGATCGGACAGCGGTAGTTGCGAATGATGATGGTGAAGCCCTTATCCCGCAGATAACGGGCGGCGATGTTCTCGCCCCGCTCGCCCAGAGCGCCGTCTTCGCCGGACTTGCCGAAAAGTCTGTTCAGCCACGAGAGCATCGAGGGAAAAGTATCGCCGGAATCGGCGCAGATGCAATTCCGGGCGGGGTTTAGCAACATAGCCCTAAACAGGTGGCTTCTTGAAAAGGGGCGCCGGAGGATATACACATATCGACTGCGGCTGTCGAAGTGATCGGTTGGGTTCACTATTGTGAGAGGGAGGTTTTTCTGCGCCGGCTGCTACTGATCCATCATGGTCGATTGCGCGTGGCCCGCCGGAACGAGGAGGGCCTGTTCGCGATCAAGCGACTGCCGAACCAGCTCGCGGCCAAACGGTTCCTCAAGGATTTCATGTATCGTCCGGCGGCCATGTTCCGCCTGCGCGCGCTGCTGGGTGATCTCGGCCTGTTCCAGCCGCCGGGCCCCAAGAAGCTGGATCTGAAGACACTGACGGCACTGGAAATGCTCGATCAAATCGCGCGATACATTGCCCGGGAACACGTGGTGGTCGCCGAGCAGATCGATCGCACGAACGCGCCGAGCGTGTTTGACGACAAGAAGGAAGCGCCGCCTCCGACGCCCGGGCCGGGACCGGCCCCGGCCAAGAAGAAACTCACCTGGATCGAGATCAAGGTGGTCGAGGATGGAAGCGACCAGCCCATCACTCCCGTGCGGTTGACGATCAAGACACCCGACGGCAATGAGGCTTTCCATACGACCAACTCCGACGGGTTGATTCGCATTGACGACATCGACGAGGGGACGTGCGATGTGCGCTGCGAACCCAAGGGCGCCGAGATACCCACGACAATGGACTTCGTCACCATCGGCGACAAACCCAGCGGCAAGAACAAGGCCGGGCCGCTGCCTGGGAAGACATCGACGCTGCGCGTACTGGAGGTCGAGGACCGGAAGGTGAAAACCGGCGATACTCTGGATTCCCTGGCGGCCGAGGTGAAGATCGCCAGGAACGACCTGACCACGTTCAATTTCCAGACCAATGACCCGGCGCAGGTCAACGAACAGGTTGGGGTGGTCGTCGGCTCGACCAAGACCGATGCGGATGGGACATATCAGTTTGACAGCGCCGACAAACCGGGGATTCTTCGGCTGCCGAAGAAATTCGAGCAGACGGGTCTGGCAACAGGGAAGCGGCATGTGATCCGAACGGTGGCCGTGCCGGATGTGAAGCGCGTCTGGATCATCGAGATGGAGCACCTGCATTTCCATTTCGACAGCGCGGTGCTGCTGGCCGACTACATAAGCGACGATCCGAATACGACGATTCCGCCGGACAAGCATGTGACGGCGATGTCGGTGCTGGCGGAAGCTCTGGCGACGGCCCGGGACAATCCCGCGCGGAAGATGCTGCTGACGGGCCACACCGATACGAGCGGATCGGCCGAGTACAACTTGCCACTCTCGCAGCAGCGGGCGGATTCAGTCCTCGCCGCACTGACGGGCGACCGGGACGGGTGGGTGAAAGTCGCGAAGGACAAGCACCGGGTTGAGGATTACCAGTTGATCCTGAAATGGGTGGCGGCGGACCAGAACTGGGCGTGCGATCCCGGCAAGGTGGACAACGCCGACGGACCCAAAACCCAGGCTGCGGTGAAGGAGTTTCAGAAGCGATACAACCAGGAACTGGGCAAGTCGATCGGGGAGGACGGGATCGTCGGCGAACAGACGTGGGGCGCGTTCTTCGACATGTACATGAAGGAACTGGCCGAGATCTGCGGCACCGACGAGGACGGATTGAAGAAGCTGCGGGCGAATGTGAAGTTCGTGGACGATTCCAAGAAGTCCGTCGGTTGCGGGAAGAACTTCCCCAAGGATCACCGGGGCGTGGACAACTGGCGCAGCAAAGAAAACCGCCGGGTTGAGATCCTCTTCTTCAACCAGGCCAAGCTGCCCAAACTCGATTGCCATCCATCGGCCGGGAAATGCGAAGCCAAGGCGTGCGAAGTCAACAATCCGAAGATCTTCGTCCCGACGGTGATTCCCGTGCCGGGCAAGCAGCCGAAAGTGGGGCCGGTGATCAAGATCGACGACCTGCCGGCATCGCCAGGCGCCACGCCGGCGCCTCCTCCATCGCCGGCGCCACCGCAGGAAGTCGTCGTGCTGGTGAAGAAGGCATGGAACAACGTGGTGCGGCGGCCGGTGACCCTGAAGACCGACGCGCCATACGACGGCAACGGCACGCTGACCATCACCGGAACAACCATCAAGTTCTTCGATGCCGCCACCGCCGGGAACGAGATCACCAGCACCGCGAACAACGTGTTCACCGGCGACAGGCTGAAGGACGGCGTGCAGATTTTTGCCGAGGGTGTCAGTGCCAGTGCGAGCATGAAGGACGTCGGGCTGACGCTGGCCCTTTCCGGCGGCACGGCGAAGGTCAAACCCCCTGCCAATGCCAAGTTGACGGCCATCGAGGCGATACTGGACATCTGCGGCGAGCGCACCGCGCCCGGCGCCGACCCGGTTGCGCTGGAGCAGCCGCCCTCACCCGCTCCAACAACAGCCGGCAACGACAAACTCTACGGTGGGCGTTTCATCCAGCTTCAAGATGCGGACAAGAACTGCGGTCGGGCGCAGTTGATCGTGAGAAAGGTCAA
>JBEKVL010000610.1:0-4444 GCA_049514055.1 Tepidisphaeraceae bacterium
ATGTTCTCGGCGGAAATCTCCCTGGCCTCCGCGGAGCCGGTGATCTTCACCTTGTGCGGCGCGACGATCTCGCCCACGCCGATTTCGTGTTTGACGTTGTATTTGGCAAAGAGCGAGCCGACGCCGCGCTGAAGTTTTAACGTGATGCCTCGCGAACGGTTGATGATCTTCTTGAAATCGATGCGGAGATTGTCGACGAGAACCCCATGATCGGGAGCGTCGTTGCGGAGCTTACGGATGAAGGAGCTGTCTTCGAGCAGGGCTTTCGTGGGGATGCAGCCCCAGTTGAGGCAGGTCCCGCCGAGATTCTCCTTTTCGACGCAGACAACGCGCATGCCCAGTTGGCCGGCCCGGATGGCGGCCGCATAACCGGCCGGGCCGCCGCCGATGACGATCAGGTCGAACTGATGGGGGTGTTTGGTCGCTGGGGTGGGCATGGTGCTTCGTCTAGCTGGTAGTCCGTTGTCTGTGGTCCGTAGCGGCCGCGTCACACCAAGATCATGGCCGGCTCTTCGAGAAGGCCCTTCAGGGTGCTCATGAACGCTGCTGCCACCGCGCCATCGACGACACGATGATCGCAGGACAGCGTGACCGTGAGCATCGTGCGGGGGACGACCTGAGCGTTTCGCACGACGGCCCGCTGCTCGGCCGCCCCGACGGCAAGAATGGCAACCTCGGGGGCGTTGATGATGGCGCTGAACTCGCGAAGCCCGTAGGCGCCCAGGCTGGTGATCGAGAAGGTGGCCTCGGAGGACTCTTCGCGCTTGAGCCGCTGCTGGCGGGCCCGCTCGACGAGATCCACCGAGCGGATGCGGATCTCCTTCAGGCCCATTCTGTCAACCCTGCGCAGCACGGGAACAATCAGGCCGTCCGGGATGGCAACGGCAATGCCGAGGTTGACGTCACCGTAGGTGGTGACTTCGCCTTTCTCGGCGTTGAAGCGCGAGTTGAGAACGGGATGCCGGTGCAGGGCCGCCGCGACGGCCTTGTAGACGAAGTCCGAGATGGAGAGACGGACTTTCTCCTTTTCAAGTTGCTCGTTGATGCGCTCACGGAGGTGAACCACGTTCTCCAGATCGATGTCGATCGTCTCGTAGAAGTGTGGCACCTGCTGCTTGGAACGCTGCAACGCGGCCGCGATGGCCGAGCGCATCTTCGAGATCGGCACGACCTTCTTCTCGCCGCCGCCCACCATGGCAGCAAAGGTCGGGGCCGGTATGACAGCCGCCGCAGTTGCCGGAGTGCCGCCGACGGCGGCCAGCACATCCTTCTGGACGATCCGCCCGCCAGGGCCGGAACCCTGGAGGTTGCGCACGTCCAGGCCGTGCTCGGCGGCGATGCGGGAGGCCAATGGAGAAACCTTCAGGCGCGTGGTTTCCTTGCCGCCCGCGGCGGAAACGGCGGCCGCAACTGGCAGGGCGGTTTCGCCGGCACCGCCGCTCTCGGCGCGCAATTGGCCGCTCGGCGAGCGGTCCCTGTCACCGGCGACGGGAGCTTTGGCGGCAGCACCTTTGGGATACTGCTTGCGGAGTTCGGCCGGGTCTTCACCGCCGGTCGCCAGCACGGCAATGAGCCCACCAACCGGAACCTTCCCGCCTTCTTGGATGGCGAGCACGGCCAGCGTGCCGGCCTCGAAGGACTCCATTTCCATGGTGGCCTTGTCGGTCTCGATCTCGGCGATGAGTTCGCCGGCCTTGACCTTGTCGCCTTCTTTGCGGACCCATTTGACGAGCGTGCCCTCGGTCATCGTGTCGGACAACTGCGGCATGGTGATTTCTATGGGCATGATTGAGTTGCCAGTTGTTAGTTGTCAGTTACCAGATCAAACGTAGCAGACGTCCTTTACGGCCCCGATCACCCGGTCCACCGACGGCAGCATGGCCTCTTCCAGATGATGGTTGAAGGGCACCGGGATCTCATCGCTGTGTACGTATTCAATGGGCGCATCGAGATGGTCGAAGCACGGCTTGTGAAGCTTCTGCACGATGCCCGCGCCCATGCCGCAATAGCCCCAGTCCTCATCGACGATCACGCACCGGCCGGTCTTCTTCACCGACTCCACAAGCAGCGGCAGATCCAGCGGCCGCAGCGTGCGAAGATCGATCAGTTCCACGTCGATGTTGTAGTCGTTGATCAGCCGGTCGACGGCCGTGCGGACGCATCGCTGGAGCGGCCGGCCGTACGACACGACCGTCACCTGCGACCCTTCGCGTTCGATCCTGCCCTTGCCGATCGGCAACAGGAATTCGCCATCCGGCACGTCGCCGACATCGTTCAGCATCTTCTCGGATTCGAGGAAGATCACCGGATCGTCGCAACGGATCGACGACTTCAGCAGGCCCTTGGCCTCCGCCGGCGTGGACGGGGCGACGACGACCAGCCCGGGGACGCGGGCGTAGAAGGCCTCCATGCGGTGCGAATGCGTCGCGCCAAGCTGGTGGGCGATGCCGTTGCCGCCACGGAAGACCACGGGAACTTTGAACTGCCCGCCGGACATGTAGCGTACGTTGGCCGCGTTGTTCACGAGCTGATCCATGCAGACGAAGGTGAACGACCAGCTCATGAACTCGATGATCGGCCGCAGCCCGACCATCGCCGCGCCGATGCCCAGCCCGGCAAAACCGGCCTCGGAGATGGGGGTATCGACCACCCGCCGCGGGCCGAAACGGGCGAGCATGCCTTCGGATATCTTGTACGCGCCGTTGTAGTCGGCGACTTCCTCGCCCATGAGGAAGACGTTGTCATCGCGCTCCATCTCCTCGATCATCGCGGAGCGGAGGGCTTCTCGGAATTGCATGCGGGGCATAATCAGTTGCCAGTTGTTGGTTGCCAGTTGATAGTCAGCAGCGGGTAGTACCTCGGGTCAGTCACTTCTGCAATGGATAGGTTTCCGACAGGATGTCGTTGAACCGCTCTTCCAGCGCCGGCTGCGGGTCGGCGTCCGCCTGCCGGGCGGCCTGGTCGATCACCTGGGCGACCTCGTCGTGCATCTCGCGGCTCTGCCCGTCATCGAGAAGCCCCTTCTCCCGAAGCCGGGCTTCGTAAATGGAAATGGGATCGCGCTGTTTGGCGCGTTCGAGTTCTTCCTTGGTCCGATACTTCATGGCATCGGACATCGAATGCCCTCGGAACCGGTAGGTGTTGGCCACGATGTACGATGGCCCTTCATCGCTGCGGCCGCGCTCGGCGGCCAGCCCGATCTCCCGAATCACCACATCCACATCATTGCCGTCAATGTCCTTGAAGGGCATGTTGTAGCCGGCCGCCCGGTGGGCCAGATCCGTCTCGGCCGAATGCCGCTCCACCTGCGTCCCCATCGCCATCTGGTTGTTCTCGACGATAAACACGCACGGAACCTTGTACAGCGAGGCCATGTTCAGCGCCTCGTTGTGCGTGCCCTGGTTGACGGCGCCATCGCCGAACAGGCAGAACGTAACGCCCCCGGTCTTCTTGTACTTCTGTGCGAATGCGAACCCCAGCGCCAGCGGAAGATGTCCGCCGACGATCCCGTGCCCGCCCATGTTCCCGGCCGCCGCGTCGAAAAAGTGCATCGAGCCGCCCTTGCCCTTGGAACAGCCGCTGGCTTTGCCGAACATCTCGGCCATGGCTGCCCGTGGACTCATCCCCATCGCCAGCGAGTGCCCATGGCAGCGATAGGCCGTTATCAGATAGTCCTTACCCTTCTGATAGAGGGCCGAAATCCCCGTCGCCACTGCCTCCTGCCCGGAGTAAAGGTGGCAGAACCCGCCGATCTTCTGCCCCGGCCGGGTGTATTCCTGATAGGTCCGTTCTTCAAACCGGCGGATGAGCAGCATCATGCGCAGGCGGCGACGCTCCTCCACCCCGGCATTCGCCAAAGCGTGCTTAACTACCTGTCGTTTCTCGACTTCATTGGCGACCGCCATATTCTCTCCGTATTGCCACCGGCCATGCGCTACGCACATCCAAGGCCTGAGAAGGCGCAGGTTCCGAACCGCATCGGACCATTTTAGGCGCTTCTCGACGCGGTTCAATGGCGATGCGTGGAATGCGTTTGGAGGTTGTCCCGGTCCACGGCATTTATTTCCGGAATTATATTGCACTGAAACGGTACGGTTTAGTACATTTGCCATCGGCGCCCCGCTGGTCGGCGGAGTGCGCATGCCCCGAGGCTGGGCATCATATCCGCGCTGTCCAGTTTCGGCGCCTGGCAAGTCGAGTCTGCAGCTCTGACGAGTAGCCGTATGCCCACCGGCGTATAAACGTGGCGGATCGAGCGAAGGCAGGATGGAGGCGCACTCTGGGCGGAGACGGCGGCCCGGCCGGCTTGGCGGTTTTGAACTGGCGGGTTCGCACGCGGACACACCTGCAGCGCCGCGGCTATGACGAGTTGAGTCGGATTTGTATTTTGGCGGCCAGGGCGAGATCGATCGCGTCCGCGGGGATGACCACGTTGCGAATGCTT
>JBEKVL010000611.1:0-6171 GCA_049514055.1 Tepidisphaeraceae bacterium
CGCTCCATCGCCCAGGGCATCGCCGGAACCCAGTACGACGACCGCGTGCTCGGCCATCAGTGTGGGAAGTTCAACGATCTAATGAAAGCCGGACGCCTGCTCGACGGTGGTGTCCTGAATCGCATTGTGCTCTACGTCTCAGCGCTGATGGAAGTGAAGAGTTCCATGGGCGTGATCGTGGCCGCACCCACTGCGGGTGCGTGTGCCGCATTGCCAGGCGCGGTGATTGCCATGGCCGAGGCGATGGGGTTATCTGAACTGGATATGGCCAAGGGGATGCTGGCGTCCGGCATCATCGGAGTGTTCATCGCCACGCACTGGACCTTTGCGGCCGAAGTTGGCGGCTGCCAGGCCGAAGGCGGTTCCGCGGCCAGCATGGCCGCCGCGGCGCTGGTGGGGCTGGCCAACGGGACGCTGGCGCAATCGGTGGCCGCCGCTTCCATGGCGTTCCAGAGCATGCTGGGTCTGATCTGCGATCCGGTGGCCAGTCGCGTTGAAGTGCCCTGCCTGGGAAAGAACGTGATGGCCGCCAGCAATGCGCTCTCCTGCGCCAACATGGCACTGGCTGACTACGATCCGGTCATCCCGCTCGACGAGGTCATTGAAACGGCCAAGCGCGTGGGCGGGCAGATGCCGCGCGAACTGCGTTGCACGGCTTTGGGAGGCCTGGCCACCACCCGGACATCACTGCAACTGGGACAGAAGCTGGCCGCCCGCAAGGCCACGGCCTGCACCAACTGCCATTGCGGCTGATTCTGTAGCCGTGATCGTTGATCGCGGCCGTCGCCCCGATGATCCATCGCGGCTACAGAACTCGGCCGCGTTTACAAACCTGACCCAAGCCTCATAATGGCACAGTATCGAAAGGAATCTCTATGAGCCTGGTCCTGGAACCCAAAGCTATCAAAGCCGCTGTCCGCGAGCTTACCTTCCGCACGCAGGCGTTTATTGACGGCAAACTCGTCAACGCCAAGAGCGGAAAAACATTCCCAACGGAAAATCCCGCGACCGGCAAGCCGCTCGCACAGATCGGCGAATGCGATGCGGTAGACGTGGACCGCGCGGTCAAGGCCGCCCGAAAGTCGTTCGAGAGCGGCGTCTGGTCGCGCATGAAGCCAGGTGATCGCAAGAAGATCCTGCTCAAGTTCGCCGATCTGCTCGAAGCCTGTGCCGGCGAACTGGCGCTGCTGGACACGCTCGAAGCCGGCAAGCCCATTGGTGATTGTGCGACCATGGATATTCCCGACACCATCCACTGCATCCGCTGGCACGCCGAGGCCATCGACAAACTGTACGGCCACGTTTCCCCGACCGGCCCGGAGAACCTGGCGCTCGTGCTCCGCGAACCGGTGGGCGTGGTCGGTTGCGTCGTGCCCTGGAATTTTCCGGCCCAGATGGTGGCGTGGAAGATCGGCCCGGCGCTGGCCACCGGCAACAGCGTTGTGCTCAAGCCGGCAGAGTTGACTTCGCTGAGCGCCATCCGCATGGCGGAACTGGCCGCCGAGGCCGGCATCCCCGCGGGCGTGTTCAACGTCGTGCCCGGTTTCGGCGAGACCGCCGGACAGGCCATCGGCCGGCACATGGATGTGGACATGGTCGCCTTCACGGGGTCGACCGAAGTCGGGCGCTGCTTCCTCAAATATTCGGCCGAGTCCAACCTCAAGCGGATCACCCTCGAATGCGGCGGCAAGAGTCCGCAAGTCGTGTTTGCGGACGCCCCAGACCTGGACATGGTGGCTACCAACGCCGTGAGCGCGGGCTTCTGGAACATGGGCGAGAATTGCAGTTGCGGTCGCCAAGGCCTGGAAAGTCGGCGATCCGCTCGACCCGCAAAACCGTCTCGGCTCCATGATCGAGAAACCGCATCTGGACAAAGTGCTCGGCTACATCGAGTCCGGCAAGGCGGAAGGGGCCAAGCTCGTCATGGGTGGCAAACGCATTCTGGAGAAGACCGGCGGCTACTTTGTCGAAGTGACGATCTTCGACGAAGTCACCCCACAGATGACGATCGCCCGCGAGGAAATCTTCGGCCCGGTCCTGTCCGTGATCCCCTTCTCGACCGAAGAGCAGGCGCTGGCCATCGCCAACGATACAAACTACGGCCTGGCCGCGTCGCTCTACACCCGCGATCTCAATACCGCCCATCGTGCCGCCCGCGCCATCCGCGCCGGCACGGTTTCAGTGAACTGCTTCTCCGAAGGCGATATCACCACGCCGTTCGGCGGCTACAAGCAATCCGGCTTTGGCGGCCGCGACAAGTCCATCTGGGCTCACGAACAATACACCGAACTCAAAACCATCTGGATGCAGTTGGCTTGAGAAACTGAAGGAACGACCCCATGGCAAAACCTGGTTTCCACGGCGTCTTTTCCGCGCTCGTCACGCCCATGCGGGCGGACGGGGAAATCGACTACGCAACACTCGGGCAGTTCACCGATTACCTGATTCGCCAAGGCGTGCATGGCCTGGTTCCCCTGGGCAGCACCGGCGAATATTACGCGCTGTCGGCCGACGAACGCGAACGCGTCATCCGTACCACGCTGGACGCCGCGGCCGCTCGCGTGCCTGTGATCGCGGGCACTAATGCCGGCTCCACGCGCGATGTGGTGACCTTCTCACGTCAGGCCGAAGAACTCGGCTGCGACGGGGTGATGCTCGCGGCCCCCTACTACTCGCTGCCGCGACCGGATGAGCTTTACGCACACTTCCGCGCCGTCAACAATGCCATGGGCATTCCGATCATGCTCTACAACTATCCCGGCCGCACCGGCGTGGACATGTCGCCGGAATTGATCGCGCGCCTCGCGACGCTGAAGAACATCCGCTACGTGAAGGAAAGCACCGGCGAGATGCCCCGTATCACCACACTGCTGCGGCTGTGCGGCGACCGGCTGGGTGTCTTCTGCGGCTGCGACACGATTGCCCTGGAGAGTCTTCTGGTGGGCGCAATCGGCTGGGTGGGCGGCGTTGTCAACGTGTTGCCCCAGTCTCACGTCAGGCTCTACACGCTGGCGATCGAGAAACGCGACCTCGTCGCCGCCCGTGGTCTTTTTTTCCAAATGTTGCCCACCCTCGAACTCATGGAAAGCGGCGGCAAGTACACGCAACGGGTCAAGGCCGCCTGCGGACTCATGGGCCACAACTGCGGTGCCCCCCGACGGCCGCTGGGTCCGGCCAGCAAGGCAGAGTGTACGTGTCTGGCGACTGCCCTGCGACTGTGTGCGGAAGGCAGGAGATAGGTTGCTCGAGCACATCGCCTCTCTTAAGGCCATCCTGAAGGCCTTCGGGCGTCTGCCAGGGATGGAGGCGGCTCATCTGCCTCCAGATCGTGCAGCCGGTGCGTCCCGGGTGGTTTTGACTCCGGACTGACAGAACCGACGCGTTCGTACGCTTGGCGTGATCCAAGAAGCGGGTCAGACTATGAGATTGTTCAGACGCGTGTTCGTTCTTTCCTTGCTCCCGACAATGACTGCCGCTACGGCTGCAGCCGGTGAAGACGCCGCAGTTGATGCCTTGTTCCGGGAGCATCTGGAGGGTGGGTTTCGACTCCGGCCCAGCACGGCCACGGCTCCTGGCGACCACCGCTTCGATGATCAACTCGACGATGTCTCGCCAAGTGGTGTGGGGGCGGGTACTTGCGGACCAGTGCGGGAAGATGCGTCTGAACTACAAATAGCAGCGACTGGAGTCGAACCAGTGACCTAGCGTGAGTTTACAAGTTATTCTCGATTATGGTGAAAACTGCTGGTTTTTGAGGGTTCTCTGTATGACCTATCTCCGGGCCTCAGATCACGGTGAAACAGCGATTTTCTCGGCATCTATGGTCGTCTTCTGCATTTTGTGCTCCCTAACTTGTAAACTCACGCTAGGGCTTATGAGTCCCCAATCAAGCCCTGAAAAACAGCGGGATTGTACGGGGCGCGGCCCAGAAAGCGGCCCACTCGGAACCGAAGCCGGGGATTTCACTGAAGCGCTGGCTCTTATCTCTCGTTTGCCACTGTCGACCGCCGAAAAGACCAAGGCAGTACGGCTGCTGCTGTCGAATAGGAGAGTTGCTCAGTGGCTGCCACCTCCTCCCCGTCTTCCCACCACCAAGATTCTCGAAGCACCATTGCTTGACAGAGTCGTCATATCTCAGCCGCCAACATTTGCCAAGCCAATATCGACGCCGCGCCGACGTCGAAGGGCTGCGGGGCCAGTCACCCGACCTGCAAACCGAAGTGCTCGCGGGCAGGCAGGTGGTAACGGAAGATCGCCGTGTTCTCTCGGGGTTTGCCAAAGCGACATCAAGACCATGAAATCATCTTCGTACGCTCGGAAGATGTGGTCGAGGCGCACGCGTAGCGGGAACGAGGCTTTCCGCCTCGCCAGCCATGAACGTACGCCGTGCATGGCCGATGGATGAGGCGCTGAGCAACAAACGCACGAGAGACAGTCGCCACGACACTGGCACGTGCGAGGTAGAAATGCCCAGAGCGGCTGCTGCAAGGAGATGGTTATGTTGGCTCGAAGGACATCGATTCGGCTTTTGGCCATGCTGATGGTTGTCGCCTCGGGGACCGAGAACATCGCAGCGCGTGAACTCCACGTCGCGAAGACCGGGAGCGATTTGGCGTCCGGCAGCGCGGCCGAGCCCTTTCTCACGATCAGCAAAGGCGCATCCGTTGCCCAGCCGGGAGATACGGTGATCGTTCACGCCGGGACGTACCGCGAATGGGTGAAACCCGCCCGCGGAGGCAGTGATGAGGCCCACCGCATCACCTACCGGGCGGCGGGCGGCGATGAAGTGCTCGTCAAGGGCTCCGAGCGCATCACAACATGGAAGCAAGAGGCTGGTGGCGTTTGGAGAGTCGACCTGCCGAATCAATTCTTTGGCGACTATAACCCTTACGGGCTAACCGTCTCCGGTGGCTGGCTCAACTACGGCCAGTGGCATCATCGCGGCGACGTCTATCTCAATGGCGAAGCCTTCTATGAGAAACAGACCGCCGCGGAACTGGCCGGGGCCGAACGCACGTGGTTCTGCCAGGCGGAAGGAGATACGACGACGATCCGCGCCAACTTCGGAAGGGCCAACCCCAATACGGAACTGGCCGAGATCAACGTGCGTGAGAGCATCTTCATGCCCGAGATCACCGGCCTCAGGTACATCACCGTCGATGGTTTCCATTTCGCCCACGCGGCGGCGAACTGGGCGCCGCCCAATCTGGTCCTGCAAATGGGCGCTGTGGGCACGCGGATGGGCAAATACTGGATCATCGAGAATTGCGAGGTCGTCAATGCCCGTTGCGTGGGCATCATCCTGGGCCACGCGCCGGGGGTGGACTACCGCGACATCGACGCCTTTGGGGAGCACATCGTTCGCAACAACGTCATTCGCCGCTGCGGCCAGGCCGGCATCGCCGGCCAGAAGGGAGCCACCCGCTGTCTGATCAGCGGCAACTTCATCGAGGATACCAATTATCGCAAGGAGTTCGGCGGCTGGGAGACGGCCGCCATCAAGTTCCACAATAGCGTGGACACGGTCATCAGCGGCAACCTGATCCGAGGCGTCTATCGGCAGAAGGAGGGGGCGTTCGGAATCTGGATGGACTTCGGTAACCAGGGCACTCGCCTCACTCGCAACATCATCTACAAGACCGAAGCGGCCACCATATTCCTGGAGATGGACCATGGGCCTACGCTCGTTGACAACAACACCCTGATCGGGCCGGCCATCCGGAGCAATTCTGAAGCCACGGTGTTCGCGCACAACCTGTTCGTCGATTGCGGGTACGACTACTCGCCCGACACCGGGCGACGTTCCGAGTACTACAAGCCGCATACGACCCAGGCCGTCGGACGCAAGACCGGCACCGCCCAGGACGACAAGTGGTACAACAACCTCTTCGTCCGCAAGGGATTGGACAACGTGAAGGCCGCCCCCGGCTATGCATCGGACTGCAATGCCTTCCTGGAAGGGGCGAAGAAGAGCACCTTCGGCGATGAAAAGAGCGTCGTTGACCCTCATATTACAGGGTTGACCATCAAGGATGATCCACATGGGACCACCATCACGTTCTCTGTAAACAACGCCCCGTTCCAAGTGAAAGGGCCGCAAGTCAATCCGGAACTGGTTGGTGGCTTCCCGACGGTTGGCCAGACAATTGAGGACCGTTTCGCAAAGCCCAT